>NZ_CAWMYC010000097.1:0-46628 GCF_963872035.1 Scytonema sp. HK-05 | reverse complement strand
TAAGAGGATGTTTGAAAAGTCGGGAATATCGTAAAAAAGCTCTCTGAGTATACGCGCTCGTATAGATACTAAACAGCACCGAGAGAGTGGTATGAGTAAAGCTTACCCCAGCAACCTAACCCTGGCACAATATAAATTGATGAGTGACCTAATTCCGGAAGCGAAACCGGGTGGTCGAAAGCGTGAAGTTGATATGTGGGAGGTTCGATGGCGCGATTTTCTACATTTTGGTAGAAGGAGTCAGATGGCGATCGCTACCAGGAGATTTTCCTGCCTGGCAAACGGTCTATACATACTTTCGCAATTGGCGTAAAGACGCGACTTGGCTAAAAATCCACGATAGTCGTAAGAGTTTGGGTTCGCATATTTGCATCAACGTCAACCAAGTCCATCCGAGGCAATCATTGACAGTCAAAGTGTTAAAAGCGCAGCAATGGTGAGCCAGTCAGTTGGTTTTGATGCAGGTAAAAAGTGAAAAGGACGTAAGCGATTTATGACCGTCGATACCTTGGGATTGGTTTTGAGGGTTTTAGTTACCGCAGCCAATGTTGGTGAACGAGAAGGAGGAAAACAAGTTCGCGCATCCGGTCAAACAGTCCAATCAAAAGGTATCTCGTTTGACTACTATCTGGGTAGATGGTGGCAATGATTACGAACCTTTCATGCAGTGGGTGATGAATTTTTGCCGTTGGATTGTACAGGTTGTGTTGCGCTCGCAAGAGGCTAAAGGTTTTGTCTTGCTCAAAAAACGTTGGGTTGTAGAGCGAACTTATGGGAAAGCTGATGGGATGTCGCCGATTAGTTCGGGACTATGAGCTATTACCTGAAACATCGGAGACTTTTATTTATCTTGCCATGATCCGTATTATGGTAAGGCGGTTAGCATAAGTTTTGACTTATAAAAACTTTTCAAACAAGCTCTTAGGCAGTCTACTAGCATTTACATTATTTTGTTGTGCATCAAGTGGTTTTTACTTAATCAATGACATAGCAGATGTTGAATCTGACCGTCAGCATCCTATCAAATGTAAGCGACCAATTGCCGCCGGATTAGTCAAAATCCCTGTTGCAACAGGGATGGCAGTGGCTTTATTAGGTAGCGCTCTGACTATTGGATGGTTGCGATCGCCCCAGTTGGGTGCTGCCATCACTGCATAATCCAGATGAAGGAGAATTGTGGAACTTTGATCCTACTGTTGGTTATAAAACTTTTTTCTAATTGGTCATTTTCTCAAAAGAACACTAAGTTATTCAAATTATAAAGTGAATAAATTTTTATCATGAGCAACCAGCTAGTTTTTAGTTTACTGATTTTAATTACAGTGGGGTTAAATACATTGGCTCAAACTCTATTGAAACTAGGATCTGGTCAAACTCTTTTGAATATCTATTTGCTGGGAGGTATTTGTAGCTACGGCTTGAGTATGATTTTTTATGTAGTCGTTTTAGGGAAATTGAATTTATCTGTTGCCTATCCATTAGTTATAGGATTAACTATTGTAGTTACAACGATTGCAGCGTCAGTGATTTTGCAGGAAAAAGTCTCAATTCCCCAATGGTGGGGAGTAGGGTTAGTTGTGAGTGGCATTTGGGCGATTGCTTTTGGCAAACACTCTTAATTATTTGATAATTAATTTACAGCATTTTAAAAATGATTTGTAACAATTTTTGCCTCCATTAAAAAATTATTTTTAATGGTATTTCAGGATAAAAGGTCATTTTTTATTGACCTCATTATGTCAATGACAGTGACAAGGGCTATAGTTTCGAGCCAAGGGTTATGAGAGGTATAAATTCTATGGTAAGAGATAAGATAAGTAATTCACTCCTAATTATAGGAACAGCTATTTTCGTATTAGCTTTCCTAATTGTTTTTTTAAGCTCAATATTTTTCATTTGTAACTACACTATTTCAACCTCTATTTTTATAATCAGCTTTCTAGCCTCTATAGCATACTGCTTAATCTTATCAAGGATATTGCTTCCCCAATCAAGCTTTCGTCATAGGTTATGGATTGTAACGCTTTTTATTCTTACGATGCTGATATCAATCTGGATATCAAGTGCTTTCTATGATCTCTCTTGGGATGGTCAGGTATATCATCAAAAAGCTGTTTATCACCTTGCAAATAACTGGAATCCATTTAAGGCAAAAGTTGGTGACATTTGGGTAGATCACTACGCCAAAGGTCCTTGGATATATGCTGCCTCTATTTATAAGTTAATTGGACAGATTGAAGTTGGGAAAACTTTTAACATCGCCTTTATATGTTCATATGCTTTGAATCATAATGTGAGAAAAATTTTGAACCACAAATTAGAAAAAAGTTAACGAAAATTCAGGCTTATGAGGCAATCACAAAATAAAACTTTGAATCAAATCATGAGTGAGAGTTAAAATTTTGAATCATAACTAGAGAATGAGTTGAAAAAACACATTTGGACAAAACTTGTACAAAAAATCTCTGAAAAAATTGCTCTAACTTAAACTTTCAATTCAAAATATGGTTCAAATACCCATGTTATGGTTCAAAACTTTTGTTTTAGTAGATATCTGAGTAAAAATCAAATATTTCATTGTCCAAGCGATCGCTCTGTTGTTAGGCGATCGCCTACTCAAATCGAAGCTGAATAATAATGATAATCAAGCCGAAGGATTGATACGAACGTTGCTCGTATCAGTCTTTTTATCCCCTACACGATAATTATTATTAGTAAAAAACTCGAATACTAAAAGTGAACTATAAACTGGATACTCATTTTTGAAGCATATCATGAGTTAAAATCTCATTTTTTGTTTCAAATCACACTGTCGCCGCTTAACTTAGTACATGATTCCATAAGTTCATAGCGAAAACTTGAACGAAGACTCTGTGTACCTTTGCGTTTACCGAGCGCGCACCTCAGCGTTTAAAAACGTTACGAATTTCTCGTTTTCTCGTTCCCATGCTCAGCATGGGAACGAGAGAGCTTGAAGATGTTGTCCGGCTTGACTTTGAGTGATTATTAAGCAGGCACTTGAATACTTTGGCTTCCTGCCAACCCAAATGCTGTGTGAATCGCTTGCAATGCCTTAACACCTTCCTCTTGCGCCACAACACAGCTAATTTTGATTTCCGAAGTGGCAATCATTTGGATATTAATTTGATGATGTGCTAGCGCTTCAAACATTGTAGCCGCAATGCCTGGCTGTCCTACCATGCCTGCTCCTACAACACTCACTTTGGCGATCGCACTATCCAAGACGACTTCACCCCATCCATATTCTGCGGCTACTTGCTGGAGCATTTTTTGCGCTGCTTGTGCATCCATCCTGGCAACGGTGAAGGCAATATCTCGTCTGGGAACGCCATTGATCACATGACAGCGCTGGGACTGAATAATCATGTCTACGCTGATGTTGTGTTCTGCCAACAGTCCAAACAGCTTCGCCGCCGTTCCTGGACGATCTTGTACTTGGCGAATTGCTAGACGCGCCTGGTTTATATCTAGGGCGACACCCCTGACAGGGGATGAGGGGGATGAGCGGGGTGATTTGTCTGCCCCGACTTCCCCGACTTCAAAGGCGGTGTGGAGGGCTGCTACGGCGCGATCGCAATCTGCGTTGTCAATTACGCAGCTGACTTTAACTTCGCTGGTGGAAATCATTTGGATGTTGACGCCAGCTTCTGCGAGGGTGGTGAACATCTTTGCCGCAACACCGGGACGCCCGATCATTCCCGCACCTGCAATACTGACTTTGGCGACATTTTCCTGTATCATCACTTCAGCTTCTTCAGTTTCAGCAGCTTTGTGAGAGCGCAGAACAGGAGCAATGGCTGCCGCTACGGCTTCCGCTCGTTTTAAAATAGGTGTCATCACGGTAAAGGCAATGTCATTTGTATTACCTTCGTGTATTGACTGAATAATTAAATCTACGTCCACATCCTGAACGGCAATTTCTCCAAATAACCGTGCTGCAACGCCTGGTTTATCTGGCACACGCAACATGGATATTTTTGCTTGATCGGTGTCAAATTCTACATCATCAACGGGACGGGCAATTTCCAAATTGACAAGTGAACGGGGACGTGGTGTCGGTGAAATCACCCAAGTTCCAGGATCATCTGTCCAACTAGAGCGTACTACTAGGGGAACGCCATAGTTGCGGGCAATTTCCACAGCACGGGGATGCAAGACTTTTGCCCCCAAGCTGGCGAGTTCCAGCATTTCATCGCTGGTGATTTCATCTATCAGCTGTGCTTCTGGAACCAAACGGGGATCTGTCGTTAAAATCCCTGGCACATCGGTATAAATTTCACAAAAATCGGCTCGCAATGCTGCTGCTAAAGCCACGGCTGAGGTGTCTGAACCGCCACGTCCTAAGGTAGTAATTTCCAATTCCTCAGTTCTGGTAATACCCTGGAACCCAGCCACAACAATAACTTTGTTTTGATTAAGATGTCGCTTGACCCGCTCTGTTTCGATATGTAAAATTCGCGCTCGAGTGTGTGCCGCTTCGGTAACAATTCCTACTTGTGCCCCTGTCAGAGAAATTGCTGGCTGTCCAAGTTCTTGCAAAGCCATACTTACTAAGGCAATGGTGACTTGTTCACCGGTGGAAAGCAACATATCCATTTCCCGGCTGTTGGGATTGGTTGAAATTTCGTATGCTAGCTTAACGAGTCCATCGGTGGTTTTACCCATTGCGGAAACCACAACGACAACAGAGTTTCCTGCTTTGACAGTTTTGCACACGCGCTGTGCAACAGCTTGAATACGTTCTACTGAACCGACAGATGTACCACCGTATTTCTGAACTATGAGCGGCATAAGCTTAATGTAGTCAATCGTCCCTGGGAAATCTATTTGTTCATTATATTTCTTGCACCGTATCTAATTTCATAGAATCCCAGTAAACTTGCTGCAACGAGCAACGCCAATAAGTCGTAAATTGCTCTGTAAGCTAGGGTTGCGCCTAAAATTGCTACAGGAGAAAATTTGGTCTTGAGAAAATGCAAAACGACAATCTCAAAGACTCCTAACCCAGCAGGGACGTTACTGACGACGCCTGCAAACATCGCTAATGAGTAGATTCTCAACACATCCAGAAAAGATACAGATGGATTGGCGGGAAGCAAGAAATAGAGAACTGCTGCAGCTATCATCCAGTCCAAGCTAGAGACGACTACTTGAGCAAAAGATATCTTGAAAGAAGGAAAACGAAACTCTTGCCCACGAATAACTAACGGTTGTTTAATGAAAATACTTCCCAATAAATAGGAAACAACCACCAGCAGGAAAATAACGCCGATAGAACGTGTGCTTGTAAAAGGCAAATGTGTTTGGGTGGGAATTTGTAAGGGATTGAAGAGAAATATCACCCCAGATACAGCAAACACTCCCAACCAAAAAGTGAAATTGGCAAAAGCAATGATTTGGGCGATCGCTAGTGCTGGTACTCCCCAACTAGAGTAATAACGATAACGAATAGCACTGCCAGTCAGCAGGGCAAAACCTATAGTGTTGCCTAATACAGAGCTAACAAACCCAGTAAAAGCAACTTTGTTAAAAGCTAGAGAACGACCAATATACTTAAAACCGAGGATATCATACCATATCATCACCAGATAGCCTAAGCCAGACAACCAAATTGACAAACTCAAGCGACTTTTAGGAATTGTGGCGAGCGATCGCAACACATCATGGTAATTATACTCACGCAGTTCGTTGCTAATCGCCCACACGGAAAGTACCAGAAGCAGCAAGCCAAACAACGAACTGAAGTTGAGTCGGAGTTTTTCAAGCATAGTGCAAAGGGAGAATCGGGAGATTATGGCTCATAACTAAACATTGGTAAAATTTCCATTGAGTTGACACAGAATTGACACATCCCTAGCGTAAGCTATGAATTGCAATGTACAGACGTGTCATGGCACGTCTCTACAACTCATGACTCATGACTCTTTTCAAGATGCCTTAGCTGGTTCGACAATTCACCTGCGACGAGGGGTAAATTTACAAGTTTGCCACAGTTCGGGGAAAACTCCAGCGATCGTTTTTCTCCACGGGGGAACGGGGAACCGCTTTAATTTTCGTTCTCAGTATGAGTTTGTTCAAAGCCAAGGTTGGGAAGTTCTGGTGTATGATTTGGCAGGACACGGACAGTCTAGTCCTTACCCTCGTTATTCCCTAGGGCGGCATCGTCGAGATTTACAGCGATTATTGTATCAGTTCGGTATTGAGTCGCCAGTGCTGTGTTGCCACAGTTATGGAGTTCCTCTTGGGTTAGAGTTTAGCCAGTACAACTGTGTGAGTGGCTTGATTTTAATTGCCGGTGGAACTCATGACTTAGCGCCTTGGTGGGAAATTCCGCTGATGAAGTTTATGGCTTGGGGTGGGAGGTATTTATATTCTTTACCTGGTATACAAGCAATATCAAACTTCTTTTCGACTTCTTACCGCCACAGTGTCATAAAACGGTTTTTTGCGGAAAACCCGACACCAACAGATTTCCACTCCTACAAAGCCTTAGAAATTTTCTGGGACTATAACTTTTTTGCGCGTCACCCTGCGCCGAAAAATTTACACATCCCTGCTTTGGTGATTACCGCAGGTCTTGACCCAATGTATACACGCCAGATGGGGGATGACTTAGTTAGACATTTAGTCAACGGGACTCATCTACATTTTGCCAATGCGGGACATCTTGTAATGGCAGAGTGTGCGGATTTAGTCAATGATGCTATATTTCAATACCTTATTGGGATCAATACACAAACGCCTTCATCCTTGCAAACCAAAACCTTGTAAACATTAACTAAACAATACACTTTGTCATCATTTCATTTGGATTTTATCCAATATTGAACTGTTATCAACCGATATTCTTCATGAACTGCTTTAACTCTAAAATGGTGGTACTGGTTTCGGTGCTTACTTTATGTAGCTGTAATTACTTGAAAAAGGCACAAGCGCAGGTACCACAACAGATGCCTCTGCCAACCCTAGCTTCTGTGTTACCGCCACAACCAAGTGTTAGAGACTTATCCACCCCCCAAACTTATAAAATTGAAACCTACAATAGCGAAGTTATGCAGGGAAGTCGCAGTTACGGCGTTGCTTTACCTCCTGGCTATAACCAAAACCCAAATCAACGCTATCCAGTTATCTTTCTCCTCCACGGTGGACACGGAAATGCTGATCATTGGTTTGCAAAAGGAGATGCTTTAACAATCCTGCAACAACTTTATGCAACAGGCAAGTTGCCACCTAGTATTGTCATCACACCAGATGGTAATGACAAACGTGGATCTAGCCCCTACTGGGACCCCGATTATATTGATGGTCCTAATGGTAAAGTTTCCACAGCGATTGGCGATGAACTGGTAAAAGTTGTCAAAGCCCGCTACCGTACACTCCCCAATCCTGCTTTTTGGGCGATCGGTGGACAATCTTCTGGAGGTTGGGGTGCAATGAATGTGGGATTGCATTACTTAAATCGTTTCGCGATTTTATTTAGTCATAGCGGTTACTTTCAGGATAAGAGTGGACCGCAAAATAGTCCTATCACTTATATCAAGACCATTCCGCCTCAAGCTAAAAAACGCTTACGGGTCTACCTAGATACGGGTTTAGCAGATACTGAAATAGGACTTGACGAAGCCAAAAAATTTAGTCAAGTCCTCACTACAGAGAAAATTTATAATATGTTTTATCAGTTTCCGGGAGGTCACACTTGGAACTACTGGCACGAACATCTGGCAGATTCGCTAACATTTGTAGGCAGGCAATTTAAAATCTCAGCGATGATTGCACACACTACAGATAATTTGGGTTTTGATAAGCCATGAAATTATCTAAAGTCTTAATTGGGGTTGCAGGTACGGTGGCAATTCTGACTGCAACAGGGTACTGGTATGTATTTATCTTGGGTGCGCCGCAGCTAGATCCACCTCAAGAACAAACGAATACTGAGTTAAAGTTTCAACTAAAAACTTTTAACAGTCAAGCAATGGGTACACAACGGCAATATGGCGTCATTTTGCCTCCAGGGTATGACAAAAATCTCCAACAGCGCTATCCTGTTATATTTTTACTACATGGCGGTCATGATGATGCCCGTGCTTATGTTGATAAATATGCAGTTTTCAACGTACTGCATGAACTATATAAAAGTAAAAAGCTACCACCGTCTATCGTAATTACACCAGATGGAAATGATCAGCGAGGTTCGAGTCCTTTGTTCGACCCTGATTATTATGATGGATCTCATGGTAAAGTGGGGACGTTGATAGGTTCGGAGTTAGTACAGCTCGTCAAGTCACGCTACCGCACGTTAGAAAGCCCAAAGTTTTGGGCGTTGGGTGGTCTGTCTTCTGGGGGATGGGGCGCGTTTAATATTGGTTTACGGTATCCTCAAAACTTTAACATCTTGTTTAGCCATAGCGGGTATTTTACGGATGACAGCGGTCCGCAAAATAGCCCTCAAAAGATTGTACAACAGTTACCAGTTCAAGATAGAAAGCAATTGCGTGTATATCTTGATGCTGGGAAAAGCGATCGCAATTTACTAGCTTCCACTCAAACATTCCACGAAACCTTAAACAAATTAGGTATAGAAAATGTGTTTTATGCCTTTCCTGGAGGACATGGTTTGTCTGGTCCAGATGTCGGCTGGAATTACTTTCACAAACATCTCAAAGATTCGCTATCCTTTGTTGGAGAACAGTTTAAAAAAGGAAGGGTTAGTAGATAGTAGATAGTGGTTAGTAGGTAGTGGTTAATGGTTAACAACTCCCAACTAACAACTAACAACTAACCACTAACCACTAACAAATGTAGAGACGCTTTCATTCAGCGCGTCTCTACAACCAACAAGCAACAACTAATCATGACTAATGAATACTGAATTAAGAACTCGGATTGGACTTTGGAGTGCAGCTTTCCTTACAGGTTTAGTCGGAGTGGTAAACTTGGTGTCAGCAGTGACACCTAACCTGCATGAGCGAAATCACTGGTTAAAGCAATTTTTGCCGTTTGATATTCGCGCTAGCGGTCATATATTTGCTGCGCTGACTGGCTTTGTGTTGCTAACACTTGCGGCGAACTTGTTGCGTCGGAAACGACTTGCTTGGTTGCTTACTATTACTTTACTGATTATTTCTATTCTCAGCCACTTGATCAAGGGACTGGACTTTGAAGAAAGTCTTTTGTCTGGTGTCCTGCTGATGCAATTACTCTTGATGCGTGATGTGTTCACAGCAAAATCAGATCCTCCTTCGATCGCACAGGGAGTGCGGGTGTTAATTGCTGCTTTGCTGTTTACTTTGGCATACGGGACAATTGGATTTTACTTGTTAGATGGCAAATTTTCGGAAAATTTTAATTGGGGTGAAGCCGTAGCTCAAACTTTCGCTATGTTCTTTACAGAAGATAATGCCGGACTACGACCAAAGAGCCGATTTGGAGACTATTTCGCCAATTCTATCTATATTATTGCAGCAAGTACGATTGCTTATGCAGTGTTCATGCTGTTAAGACCAGTTTTTCAACGTAATTCTGCTACCCTCAAAGAACGGCAGCAAGCAAGAGATATTGTAGAAAAGTATGGACGCTCTTCTTTAGCAGCATTTACATTGCTAAGTGATAAAAGTTACTTTTTTAGTCCTTCTGGTCGCAGTGTGATTGCTTATGTCCCTAGAGGACGGGGTGCGATCGCCCTAGGTGATCCCATTGGACCTATTGAAGACCGGGAAGAAGCCCTTGTAAGTTTTCAGCAGTTTTGCCAACGCAACGACTGGTATCCGGCATTCTACCAAATTTTACCAGATGACATTGACCTCTACAAGTCACGGGGCTTTCAGGTAGTTAAGATTGGGGAAGAAGCGATCGTTGACCTCAAAGCCTTTACCTTACAAGGAAAAGCGGGTAAAAACCTCAGAACAGCAGTTAATCGCATGACTAAGCTGGGGTACGAAGTCAAATTTTACCAACCACCAATCTCTAATGACTTGTTACGCCAACTTAAAAGTGTGAGTGATGAATGGTTGCAATTGGTGCAAGGTTCAGAAAAGAAGTTTTCTCTAGGTTGGTTTGACGAAGCATACCTGCGGGAGTGCGAAATTGTTACAGTGCAGTCCTCCCACGGTGACATCATAGCCTTTGCCAATATTTTGTCAGAATACCAACTCAATGAAGTGACTAACGACATGATGCGACACCGAAAGTCTATCGAAAATGGAACGATGGACTTTTTATTTATTTCCATGTTCCAGTACTACAAAGAACGGGGCTACGATGGTTTTAACATTGGTCTTTCTGCCCTTGCTGGAGTAGGTGAGAACCAAGAATCACAACGCTTAGAGAAAGTCTTGCGCTATCTTTACAAGCATTTAGAACGGTTCTACAATTTTCAAGGCTTGCACGCGTACAAAGACAAGTTTCACCCGCGTTGGGAATCACGATATCTGGTTTATCCCAATTTAACGGCTTTACCCGACGTAGTTGTGGCATTGGTTCGTGCTGATTCAGGCGATCGCCTTTTAGATTATTTCAAAGGGTGAAACCTCAATCAAGTTCCTAGTCAGGGCTTTAGTCTTTATTTTATCGGAAAGCGCCTTTGCAACCCTTGAAGCCGCTTGTTTGGCGTGTAAGTCTTGCAGACAGGTTCCCCCAACAAAGCAGCGTGTCTGCAAGACATAACTTTTCCAATACGCAAATATGCAACGCCGTAATTTTACAGTGAGAAGGAACTCTCATATCATGTCCGGCTAATTAGTTATGATTCCCACGTTAATTGCACCCCACCCCTTTATCCCCTCCCCGCTTGCGGGGAGGGGAGGTAAAGCGCAGCTTTACCGGGGTGGGGTTCTTAGGGTAATGATAAGTAATCAACCGAACCTGATATGATTCCCACGTTAATTGCACCCCACCCCTTTATCCCCTCCCCGCAAGCGGGGAGGGGAGGTAAAGCGCAGCTTTACCGGGGTGGGGTTCTTAGGGTAATGATAAGTATTTAACCGGACTTGATATCACCTGATCACCTTGCCTACTTGAACTATATTTAGTACAAATATACTATAATAGAAATGCCACCTTACAGCGGTTTTCTGTAGGGTGTCTCATCATAAGAATCAGCGTTGTAAGCAAGAAGCTGACATACCTTTTTTGCATGGCATTTTGCGTGTTTCCCCTCAAATTTTAAGGTTTGTAAGAAGGTTTTCTTGCCGAGGGTGACGCAACAAAAAACCATGAATTAACATGATGGTTAAACTTAATTAAACTAGGTGTAAATATGGCAAGAAAAGCTAGGAAAAATAACGTTGTCCAGTCTCAAAATATCAACAGTAAATTTACTAATAATACTAGAACAAAATTCACCCTTTATAACTTTGCTGGAAAAGAAAAAGCTTACTATTTAGTAGATAGAGTAAATTTAGAAATAAAGCCGGGTGATATTTCACAAAAAGCAGTAGCACATAGTATTATTATCATCGACCGTTCTGGCTCAATGTCTTGTGATATCCAGGCATTGAAAGAAACTTTGATTAAGCTTTTAACTCTTGATGAATACATCAACTACCAGCTAGTCATCACTTTAATATCCTATTCTTCTAAAGGCGATGTAACGTGTCACTTCCAGCGAATTCCCATTCAAGAAGTGATGAAACCAAGTTCTCCCTACGTAGAAGAAATTAAACGAATTCAGGCTACTTATCTAACTTGCATATCTCAAGCAATGCAGATGGCAAAATCTCTGATTCAAGAGGGAGAACTTACCGCCATAACTTTGCACAGTGACGGCTATGCAAATGATACCAGCCCTAGGGCAGAAGCAAAAGCTTTAGAGGCGATTTGTGAAGAACTCAAAAGCATGGATGTTTTTGTCAACACCATCGCTTATTCTAACGCTTCTGACTTTAAGCTGCTTTCCAAAATTGCCAACACTGTCTCTGGTTTGTGCATTCAAGCTGGCGATGTGAGAGAAGTTTATGATGCTATTTACAGCACTGCAAAATTGTTAGGTGGTTCAGTGGCACCAGCAATAGAAGAACCTTTAGCTGCTGATTATACCTATCAAGTTTTACTTTCAACAAGTGCGAAGAAAATTAATGGTACAGCAGGAACATTAAAAATATTTGGTTTGAAGCCGGATGATAAATTTATCATTTACAAATATAAGCAAATCACTAAAGAAGCTTATGAGCAATTAAATGTACCTGTAGCTCAAAATGATGAGTCTGTGTATGCATTTGCCAAAGCAAATTTGGTAGAAGGAAATTTGAATACTGCCAAGTATGCTATTGCTAGTACCTTTGATGCCACTTTAACAGAAAGACACGCCAAAGCGCTGACAAATGAGCAAGTCGCAGATTTTGCACAAGACATTGACATTGCACTGTTCTATCCCAATATCTTGCGAGAGCATGAAATCCTAGATAAGGTTAAGGTGAACGAGAGCATTTCTCTGCTAGAACTCATCAAAATATTGGAAGAACATAACAATAGCATCATTCTTAACATCCAGCACTTGCAGAACAATTATCAAAGAAAAGGAATAAAAAGAGTTAAAGGTTGCAGGGATGGAAATGGCAACTTGATTAAACCTTGGCTAAAAACAGAATATATAGATAAAGGTGGCTATGTTGGCATGGGTTCGTTTGAGATTAACCACAACACCGCCACTATCAATATGCTTATCACCCGTAAAGTGAAACTTGTCAAAGCTGATGAGGACAAAACCCCAATCATTGAGGTTGCTGGTTTGCTGGTGAATGACTTGGCTACCTTTAATAATTACACCATTGTTAGTGATGGCGAAGTCAATGTGAAGTCACTCAAAGTCAAAATCAGCAGTAAAAAAGCCTTTGATGTACTTAAGGCAAAAGGTGTATTGGAAAAAGATGGTTCGCCAGCAGAGGAATTTGACTTCCGTAGTGAATATACTATCAAGCTAGAACATTTACCTCTTGTGCCTTTTGATGGACAGTATAGCAACATTGATGGTTTGTTTTCTGAACTAGGAGAAATCAAAGTTCTCTCTAGTATTATTTCTGCTCATCTGAAAGAAGAGTCAGATATCTTCTTAGCAGAACAGTTGGAAGAGTTGAAGAAGCATTATATCTCAAAAAACCTTTACATAAACTTTCCAACAACGAACGAATACAACGACATCAAGGAAGCGCTAATAAACGGTACTCTTGATTCAAGAGTTAGCTATAAAATCGACATTGGCAGCAAAGATATACTTAACCTCAGCAAGTTACATTCAGCGAATAAATTCCTTGATAGGATGTATCAGCTTTATGACAAAGAAACTGGGGAAATTTTCCAGAAACCTTCTTTTGATCTGGCGTTCAATGAAAATATTGCCTTCAGACATAAACAATTGTCATCCCGTACAAAAATCACAAAAGTGGATGACTTCATGAAACCAATTTTTGATGATTTTCTTGGTTTGGCAAAGAACGGTAAAGTTACAGCTATTCTTGAAGAAGTTGGGGCTGAAAGTCTCGTACGGGTGTTGCAAGATAAGTCGAATGGCGAACCTGTCAGCAAAGAAGAAATGGTTGACGCTTTGACAGCGGCGAATAGCAAATTGGTGGCGTATGTAGAGAGAATTTACCGCGATAAAATTTGTCCTTTGGTGTTCTATATTGGTTCTACTGGACTTTTGCCAGATGAGATGGACGCCGTAGCATCTACTGCGGAGGAACTTGCTGCAAAATACCTAAACTTGCAGTTTTCTAAAGATGAGATAGAAGGGACGTTTTTTGAGGTAGGTGAGAGTATTATCAGTGTGTATGGGAAGACTGAGTATTACACCAAGAAGGTTGTCATTGGAGTAGAGGAGTAGGGGACAGCGAACAGGTGAACAACAAGATTCCCGACTTCGTAAAAGTTATCGGGAATCTGAGCCAATGGATTTATGCGCGATGCGCAGGCACTTTCACACAAATCAAATAGCATTGCTATAGGTCATGGATACAATCTCTTGAGCTTAATATTTTTTAGTATTTTTTATCACTACAAATCTAAATACAATTACTAAGAAATTTTAAATTTTTTTTGTTGTATGGAAATTCAGTGAGAAAATCAGACCTATTCTTTTCAATTAAAGCAATACATGGATAATCGTACAAAGGCTATCCAAGCTCTGGCGGCTGAACGCTGGCGGGTAGCGCTGATACTTAGTGGAGCCATGATGTTGATCTACTTTGGCTTCATTGTGCTGATTGCGTTTAATAAACCACTATTGGGTTCACTGGTACTTCCAGGACTTAGCCTCGGTATTTTACTAGGAGCGCTGGTGATTATCTCTGCCTGGATATTAATTTTTATCTACGTGCGTTGGGCAAATAAAAATTATGACGATAAAATCGCCAAACTTACACGCAGATAAAAAGGATTGGTTAGTGGTTAGTAGAACAACCAAAAACTATCAACTATCAACTATCAAATGTACAGACGCGCCATGGCACGTCTCTACAACTATCAAATGTACAGACGCGCCATGGCGCGTCTCTACAACTATCAACCAACAACTCCCCAAGCCAAAATCCAAAATCCAAAATCTAAAACCGATATGAATAGTTTATGGTGTTATCTGCCACTGGCTGAAGCCGATATTACCAATCTCGGTCACTTCAATCCACTGGCAATATTTTTCTTCTTGGTGTTTGTCAGCGGTTCCTTAGGCATTACCTACTGGGCGGCAAAGCGTACCAAAAACACATCTCACTTCTACACCGCTGGCGGTAATGTCAGCGGTTTTCAAAATGGGCTTGCCTTAGCTGGGGACTTCATGAGCGCTGCTAGCTTTTTAGGCATTGCTGGACTAGTTGCACTCAATGGTTTTGACGGTCTTATTTATTCTATCGGCTTCTTGGTGGGCTGGCCGATCGTCATGTTCTTGATTGCAGAACCATTGCGGAATTTGGGCAAGTACACCTTTGCCGATGTGGTTGCTTATCGTTTGCAACAAGTTCCAGTGCGAATAGCAGCTGCTATTGGTACGCTGGCAGTTATTAGTTTTTACTTAATTGCCCAGATGGTGGGCGCTGGCGAACTGATCAAGCTGCTGTTTGGGTTTGATTATGAATTAGCCGTTGTCATTGTCGGTTGCGTGATGATGGCTTATGTGATTTTTGGCGGGATGATTGCCACAACTTGGGTACAAATTATTAAGGCTGTTCTGTTGTTAGGTGGAACTGTCTTGCTAGCAATTTTGGTGTTGGCAAAATTTGGGTTCAACCCCATAACACTATTTGCCGCCGCATCTACGAAATATGGAGCAGGTGTATTAGCTCCTGGTAAACAAGTTTCTGATCCCTGGGATGCTATCTCTTTGGGGATGTCACTGATGTTCGGTACTGCGGGATTACCCCACATCTTGATGCGGTTCTACACAGTACCCGACGCTAAGGCAGCTCGAACCTCAGTCACGTACGCCACTGCTTTTATTGGCATTTTTTACCTGCTTACCTTCATTCTTGGCTTTGGGGCGATGGTGCTTGTAGGTCAAGATGGGATCAAGAAAATTGGAACTGGTGGTAACATGGCAGCGCCAATGTTAGCCGAATTCTTAGGGGGTGATGCCTTCTTGGGCTTTATTGCCGCTGTTTCCTTTGCGACGATTTTGGCGGTTGTCGCGGGGTTGACGCTTTCAGGTGCAGCAGCATTGTCTCACGATTTGTGGGTGAATGTCGTGCGCTCTGGTCATGCTGACGAGACAGAACAGCTGAGGGTAGCTCGCATTGCAACAGTGCTGCTTAGTGCTTTGGCGATGCTGCTGGGTATTTTGTTTAAGGGGCAAAACGTTGCCTATATGGTGGGTTTAGCATTTGCGATCGCCGCCAGTGCCAATTTTCCCGCGTTGCTGCTATCGATGCTGTGGCGACGCTTCACCACCTACGGTGCGGTAGCAAGTATGGTGGTGGGTACGCTCTCCTCTCTCATATTGATTTACTTCTCACCTACTATTCAAGTGACTATCCTCAAGCATGCTTCCGCACCCTTCCCGTTGAAAAATCCAGGGTTAATCAGTATTCCCTTGGCGTTTGTAGTGGGTATTGTTGTTTCGCTAATAGCTAGCGAACAGCAAGCACAAGACAAATTTGCAGAAGTTGAAAACCGCATCCATATGGGTATCAACGGTTGATTTCAGGTAATCTCATTTTTGATGCAATATTTGACAACCCCCTCAGCAAGGGGGTATGAAACTCTAACTTACAGCAATTTTCAGGTAATTAGACTACAATCGTAGGGGCGCAAGGCATTGCGCCCTTACAAACGTGTGCTTCATTTATATGAAAACTGCTGTAATTTCTGGACAAAGCTAGCCATACCTTAAAGTATAAAGGCTTACTGCATCCACGCCGCAGCACACACAACGCGAAAACCGAGGTCGTTGTACCTGTTGCCCGCAACGAAGATGCTGCGATACGCCGAACGGCAGAATTCAGGATTGTTGTTCCAAGAACCACCGCGCAGCAGGCGCTTATCATTATCAATATCATCTAGCCATGCACTTCCGTCTGTGGGTGCTCCTTCATAGTTTTCGTGCCAATGGTCAGCACACCATTCCCATACCTGACCATGCATATCATATAGCCCAAAGGCATTCGCTACACCAAAGCTACCCACAGGTGTTGTTTCCTCCCGGTAAATCCCTTTGGAACCTTGACCATAGGAACCTGACCATTTATATTCTTCGTTATCTGTACCTCGATAATTTGCTAAATCAGTTGTGATTGTCTCACCAAAGTGAAATGGAGTGGTAGTTCCAGCACGACAAGCGTATTCCCATTCAGCTTCACTCGGAAGTCGGTAGGGTCTTTTGGTGTGTGAGGAGAGGCGATCTTCTACGAAGCGGCTAAGCCGAACGCAGAACTCAACAGCATCATGCCAAGAAACTTGCTCAACGGGGCGATTTTCTCCTTTAAATTCAGATGGATCAGCGTCGAGTTTCCCGTTAACTTGCGGGAGAGACGCTACTGCCTTCCATTGTGCTTGAGTGACAGGATACTTACCCATGCAAAAAGGTCTAATGGTTACTTCATGCTGAGGGCTTTCCGATTCACGGCGCTCAAGTTCATCTTCTGGCGAACCCATGAGAAAACTACCCCCAGGAATCAACACCATCTCTAGCTCAACTCCATCGCCCAAGTCTTCTATAAAATATTGTGCTGTCCGCGCTGAACGGTTAATGACTATTTTTGCCATTGATTCTTACAAAGGTTTTCTGTAAGGTGGGCATTGCTCACCAAGTTCTAAAGTGTGTATTATATTTTACAGGCAATGCCCCGAAGTTCCCTACGGCGGGAAACCCGCCTGCAGGACTTCTCTCCACCCTACGATTTGTGGTCTCATTATAGAATCAGCGCTGTCAGTCTGCTTTGAATTCTATAATAAAAGAACTCAACGCTAACGAGACAAGGGTTATGCTTCCATCCGATCTCAAAATTGCGTTACCAAGCACTGACGAACTTCCTTGCTGTGACGATATTCCTGTGGATAACGAGGATCAGAATTTTTTGCCCAATGTTTTACTGTTTTTGTTGAATTCAATTTGGGCAAATCGCATGGATTGGTTCTTTGGTGTGGATATGGCAGTGTATCATACGACTGGGGTCAATCCGAGAGTACCTGTCGTGCCAGATGCTTTTTTGAGTTTGGGAGTGGAACGGAAAAAAGGTGGTAAGTCTCGCAAAAGTTACGCCGTCTGGGAAGAAAATGATGTTGTCCCAATACTCACATTAGAAATGGTATCCCATACGCCAGGGGGTGAATACGACGAGAAGCTGGCTATTTATACAAAACTTGGTGTTTTATACTACGTGATTTACAATCCGGAGTTTTGGCGACGCGACCAACATCAACCTTTTGAAGTGTATAAGTTGATAAATGGAAACTATCAGTTGCAGATAAGTGAACCATTATGGATGCCAGAGATAGGATTGGGTATTGGGCGACATCAAACTGTGATTGCTGGTATTCAACAGGAGTTCTTATCCTGGTACGATCAGCAGGGAAACCGCTATTTGACAGATGCAGAACAGGTACAGCAGGAGCGGGAGCGAGCTAAAGAATTAGCGCAGTATTTACGTTCTCTGGGCGTAGATCCAGATAATCTTCCTGGCAAATAAAATTCAGACCGCAGCTCTAATATTTTGTTTGTGATGATTGAGCTATTCCCAAAATATGATATTATTATTGAGGCATCGCACTCATTCACCAAAAAAACTTTGCGCCTTGGTATCCTAGCAGTTTACTGAGAAACTTTGTGAGCTAATACTTTCTCTAAAAAAAATCGCCTCGCTCCGCTCGCAAGGAAAAAGAAAAAAGGGTAAAGGGCAAAAGAACAAAAGTATAAAGGCCTACTGAGTCCTCCCGAACGCGCAGACAACACGAAAACCAATAGAGCCGTTGTGGAGGTCGCGGTCGTTGCTGCTGGCGCGAAACGCGGAACGGCAGATCATAGGAAGGCTGCTCCAGGAACCGCCCCGCAGTATGCAAGAATCATTATCAGTATCATCTAGCCACGCGCTTCCGTCCATGGGTGCTCCTTCATAGTTACTATGCCAATGGTCAGCACACCATTCCCACACATTCCCGTGCATATCGTATAGCCCAAAGGCATTCGCTACACCAAAGCTGCCTACAGGCGTTGTTTCTCCACGATAAACCCCTTTGATACCAGCACCGTAGGTATAGTCAGCCTTATAGTTTGCCAACTCAGATGTTATCGTTTCACCAAAGTGAAATGGAGTCGTCGTACCCGCACGACAAGCATACTCCCACTCGGCTTCACTCGGCAGACGGTAGGGTTTCCCAGTGTATTTAGACAGGCGATCGCAAAACTCCATAGCATCATACCATGAAACTCGTTCAACTGGGCGATTTTCTCCTTTAAAACGAGATGGCTCAGGGTTAAGTTCGCGATTGACTTGAGGGAGAGAGGCTACTGCTTGCCACTGTGCCTGCGTCACTGGATATTTGCCTAGGAAGAAAGGTTTAATCGTTACTGTATGCTGAGGGCTTTCACGGCTTCTCCGCTCAGGTTCATCTTCTGGCGAACCCATCAAAAAGCTTCCAGAAGGAATGGCTACCATCTTTAGCTGCACTCCATTCCCTAAATCTTCGATAAACTCCTGAGCTTGCTGACGATGACGATGAATGGTTAAATGACGACGAGCAGCCCATCGCTGGAGAACATTTTGCAGATTTTTTTTGGTAACTTTTTCACCAAGCACTTCTGATAAAACTTCCCATAGCTTGAGAGCTAGATTGCTCAGATGACGTGCAGAGTATTTTGTTGATTCTGAAATTTTCTCATAGGTTTGATTGGCTAATGTTCCCTGTAGTATCAACCGTTCAATATCATTGAGATGTTTTCCTGTTTTCGTAAAAACCATCTCATCCACAATTTCGGGAAAACTACCTGTACTGATTTGAGCAGATTTATTAACCTCTATAAGTGCGACTTCAAATTCAAAAGGTTGCAGGTTGATACCTAGAGGAGTTTCTGTTTCCGCTTCGATAGTGATGGTTGCGACTTCAAATTCAAAGGTTAATATTTTAGGAGGATTATTAGATTCTTCGGAAAACTCAGGAATAACTTGAGATGTTCGTTCTAATTGTTCTGCTAAAGCAGCATAGTCTTCACCTAGTTGACGCAACACCTGCATAGCAATCTTGGCAAAAGGGATAACCTCTTGTCTTGTACTGATATCCCAGTTGGGGTTAGGAGCCAGTAATGCTGCAAAACTCTTGATTTGTAACCCCGCCTTACGAGCTATGTATTGGGAAACCGCTTCCAGCACAGCATCAATTTCTGTAATCCTTACAGAACTCAGCAAAATTTCCCGAACTCCATCTACAAATTTATATTGCCAGCGTTCTGGTTGACTCGGTTTATGACTCTGAACAAATTGCAGCAATCCACTCATAAAAATCTCTGCTAAGTGAATTTGTCTGGATTCTGGCAACAGTTCTTGCTGAATGAGATGAATGACAGGCAAACTTACAGGTGCAGCCGCCATGAAGCCTGCTAATTTTCTGGCTAGAGGGGAAGCTGTAGCATGAAACCGTTTAACTAATAAGTCCGGCTTTGTTGGTTGCTGAGGAGTCGGAGACGGAGATTTTGGGACAAGTTCTTTCCAATTTTGCTCAAATAGAACACCTAGCGTCTGGACGCTACCTGCTCCCGCAACGACTTGTGCCCACTCTGTTAAAGACTCAGGTTCTAGCGTCACCACAGGAAACTTCAACGCCATTGTCGGTTTTTCTTCCTGCCAAATGGGTAGCCCACTTTCAATCAGTTGTGAATTGAGGACACCAGGAGCCAGCGCACCCAATTGCACTACGGTTCCTAATCCCAACACCGTCCGCTCCCACAGCTGCTCTGGCAACAATTGCAGTACTGCAACCGGAACGTGATTTCCCCAAAGCTCTAAGAGTTTGTGTATTTCCCCTTGCCACCACAACGGTGAAATACAGTCGCTCATTAGCAATATCAATCGTCTACCTGTGGCATCCAATAGCTCTTTTGGACTACGGGAGAGTTGTTTTGTTTGTACTTTTTGCGGCTTTTTTTGCTGAAACGGAAAAAGCTGGGGTGTTCCATCTGTTTTCGTCTGTAAACTCCAAGTGTATACGTTGCGAAATGCCCCGTGTCGCTCCATTAATTTTTGGAATTCTGCAATTGTTTCTTGCCAAACAACTGTTGTGCGGGTTTCTTCCACTACCAGCACCAACTCCAACCAGCGTTCCCGTGCGGGTTGCAAAACAGGCGACCAAACCTGATATTCTGCAATTTGTCGAGCTGTACCTTCTTCATCCAAAACCGATTCTGTTCGGGATGGGACTTTTCGCATGAGTGGACGAAGCGCTCTGGCTAAAGCCAATGAATTTCGTAGAGCAGATGTAGCTGGAGCTTTAAAGGGAAGTCCTTCTGGCGTCGGTGATGATTTGTCAGACGAACTAGATTCAGGGAGTGTATCAGACGAGTAAGCAGAAACGGCAGGTTGCTCTCTAGAGGGAGTAAGGGATGAAGGTGGGGTTTGTGCAACGTTTGCTGAAGTAGATGATATCGGTGTAGGGGGTTGAATAGGTTGTTCAGATGCTTGCTCAGTTTGAACAGACTCAGGTGCAGCTTGTTTTATCTGGTTTGCTAACCAGAGGACATCGGCAATTTCTTCCGCATTCAGTTCCAGCCCTGTCTGTTCCAGACGGGCAATGAGTTGCCCAATCATCTAAAAATCTTCGGGAGTGTGGAAACCTTGATCCTAAAGACCAAGGAGGAAACACGACTCGGCTAATTTATTAGCCGTCAAATGCCTTTAGATACCATTACCGCCTTGGGGTTACTCGATACCGTGTAGTCTTGCAATCTACTTTCGTTCGGGCAATTACGAACTGATATCTTTCGCCCCAACGGGTTCGCCAGTTCCCTGCGGAGGGAAACCCTCCTTCAGGACTGGACTCACCTGTACGCATAATGCTTTGCTCCGTAGAGCCTCCCAATAGGGGTTAAGTTAGCTTCGACAATGTTATTAGTCGGCATATCCAGAAGACACTGGCTTAACCCATACACCTGTTTAATCTTCTGGTTCTAGAGCCTGGAACTAGCTACGCATTCCAGGGTAGGAACTTCAGCACTTGCCAATAACGTAGTACACGAAGTACTGAGTCTGGTAAGCTAGGGCTTCAACATTTGCTGAAGCCCCTGGATTCAATCCAGGGGTTGCTTACAAGTCCTCTGAGCTATCCAAATACTTTAATATAAACTTGTCAATAAAATCATCTCTATTCTTGCCTATTGGGAAATGTTCCCTTGTGACCAAGTAAATTGCATTTAGCAGTTGATCGGTTGCCAACTCTCCTTTGTCGCGTTTCTTCAAAAAATCAGCGATCAAACTATCTGCTTGTTTGAGTAGATTATCCGCTTGTTTGGCAATTTCTTGCTTTTTACCTTCTTTTTTGCTCAGATGTGCTGTAATAATACGCTCTAACTCATCCCGGTTAGGTTCTCTAATATTCAATCGCAGACAACGACGCAAAAATGGCGGTGGAAAATCTCTTTCGCCGTTACTAGTTAAAATCACAAACGGAAAGGCTTGACAACGAACCCGTCCCTTGCGAATTTTTACTTTCACATCTTCGTAAGTTGTTTCTGTTTCATCAGTATATGCTGTCTGCACTTCCACTTCATCCAATTTGCCAACAATCCGCCTGAGTTCTGGAATTTCAAACTCCCCTTCTTCAAATATGTGCAGCAAGTCATTAGGTAAATCGATATCGCTTTTGTCAATTTCATCAATCAGCAATATTCGGGGCTTTTCGGAGGGAAGTAGAGCTGTTCCCAATGGACCTAAGTCAATATACTTACCAATTTCTTGCAGATTATCTTGAACTGCGCCTTTTGCATCCTGCAACCGCCCGATCGCATCGTAGCGATAAAGCCCATCCTTAAGTGTAGTGCGAGTTGTAATCGACCAGTGTAGCACTTCTCCCAACTTCAGTTCATGGGCAACTGCGTAAGCTAGGGATGTTTTACCAGTTCCTGGTTTACCAGTCAATAATAAAGGTCGTCGTAAATATAAAGCTGCATTAACTAACTCAATTTCTTCAGGACGTGCTTGGAATGTCTCACCCCGTCTTTGCTTTTGACTAGCACCGCCGTCAGTATCGCTGCTGAAATTTCGCCAACTTGGTGGTTCTGGAAGTTTCCACTCATCATGTTGCTTTCCATCTCCCTTAAAGATTTTCCAATCATTCATAAATTAGGACACAGATTGTGGTAATGAATAAAAGTATTCTGCATCAGGAGTCAGACGCTCAGGGTCTTCCCAGACTAAGGAAAGATGATGTCCTATATGGTCATCTTTATCTTGTGGTGCGTCAAGACGCTTTTCTTTAACCTTTTCAGGAAGTTCCTGAATGCAACAGTCTAGTAACGAATTTTTAACAACAGCTTGAAGTTTTATCTCTTTTCTAAGACAGAGAGCAATAGGGGTAGCAGTAATTAGAAGGAGCGAAAAAAATTTTTCATGACTAGTTGGCTCTGGGACTTTAATGAAAATAAGACCGATTGCTTTATCTAGTTTTTTGCGAAGGACTTCTAAAGTATAGTTTTTTGACACTAATTCTTGTCTACATTGACAATTGTATGCCTGTTTCAATTTTTGCCATTTGTCATACCAAAGTCCCTTATATGGATAATTTTTTTCGAGCCGCTCATTTGCACGCACAAACACTCTATATTTTTTACCGATGGTTTCTGCGTAGTTAAACTCCTTTTTTATAAAAGAATCAACTTCATGATTAAGTAGTTGACTTGGCAGAAAAAACTCCACAGTTAAGTTTCTAAGAACATATGAGCTACTTTGATTTAATAATGATTCCACAATTTGTGGTATTTCCGCAAGCGTAAAAGTCTTAGTTGATGATTTAGACACATCGAGTGTTTGAAATCCATCATAGTTTTGTGGTTTGTAACAACGAATATCAGGAATTAGCCAAGCAGAGATATAGAACCTATCTATTTTTTTTGTTTTGGGTTTAACTCTAATGACTAGATATGAATTGGCATCTTGAATGTCTGAATTATTATCTTTTTGAATATCTTCTCGTAGCTGATTAAAATCTTTAATGTTATTTTCTCCCCATTTTTGCAGTTCATCACGTAAAGCTTTAGGAATATTAAAATCAAGAACTAAATGTGCTACAAACCGAGCAATAGGAGCAAATTGTGGATTATTTCCTCGAATATCTTGTAAAATTTCCAGGATACCTTCTACAGTATCGGGCTGTTGACTAAAACCTTCAGGACAGCAAGCTTGATAAGCTCTGTTAATATAGGTGATGGTTGAATCTACATAGGGTTCCAGAATTTGAAGTAGAGGATGTGCAGTGACTTTAGTTTGCGAGATACTCTTTAGCTTTTGCTCAATTGTATTCATCTCCTGCTCGATTTCTTCAATCTGTCGTTGCAAGTTATTCCGACTCTGAGCGTTTTCCGTGCGGTTCAACTGAGCGAAAACGTCAGTTAAGTCCTTCTCAAGCTTCGATAACCTTTCTTCATACAACTTTTTGATAAGTGGTTGATTAATTTCTCCCATGTCCTAATTCATTAAGCTGTGCTTCAACCTTTTTCATATCCTGCTCGATCGCTTCAAGCTGTCGTTGCAAGTTATTGCGAGTCTGCGCGTTTTCAGTGTAATTCAATTGGTTATACACAGCTTCAAAGTCACTTTCCAGAATTTCCAGCCGTTTGTTCAATTCTTTGGCTTTAATTGCTTGCACCCGACTCAAGGGTTGAGGAGGAGTTGTTGCTTGTTGCTGAACACCTTGACTTAGCAAGCTCCAAGTTTGGACTAGCACTTTTGTCGGAATCATAAATGCCGCTTTCACACCTTCTCGCTTTCTCTCTGCGGCGATCGCCATTCCTGCAACTCCCTGTAATGAATCATCCCAGACTGGTGCGCCACTGAACCCAGGTTCGACTTGATAGCCAGGAACTTGAATAGCTTCCATCTGTATCCATTCGGTAGCCTGTGCATCCCGTAGTTCACCTGTAGCCCATACACCAACATCATGTCCTTGGGGAAAGCCAAATATCCGAAACGAATGTCCCCAGTAGTCTGATGAAGTGACGAGTTGTACACCACTTACCCCCGTTGGTGGAGCATCTTCTAAGTGTAATCCAGCAATATCTTCTCCTACTTGCGGTGGATTGACAGGTTGCCAAAACACAACTTTTGCTTTGACTTTTTGTCCAGGCGCAATCAGGGGAAAGTCAAGCTCTATGGTTTCAGTTGGCGGTTCTTGTGTGTTGCGGGAAATGCCCAAAGCTTCTGTAACGACATGAGCACAAGTCACGATATGGCGATTGTCAACCAGAAAACCAGCACCGACAACTGTTGTTATTCCATTGGTGTGAGTTCGGTAAATACGAGCGATCGCTGTTCTAAACGTCTGGAAGTAACTTTCGGTTGACATGGAAGCTGTACCCTACTGTTTACTCCACTTCACCGTAATCTCAAAATTAACTTCTCCACCAACCGAGGTTAAAATAGCTCCTGCCTCAGCGCTAAGCTTGACACCAAACTTAACTTCCATTTCTTCAGGGCTTAAGTCTCTAAGCTTGGTAGTAAGACTTGCAATAACTGGCTTAATTCTATCTATAGCATCTTCAAAAGTCTGTTTTGCTTCAGCAACCATGCGCCCAGATGGAAGAGCAACCCTCCCAACCGCTGTATTCTCTGGTTCTTCTACTTCCACTAAAAACTTGCTGCCATCTTCTAAAGAAAACTCGACTAATTGCTTTTCTACCATATAGTCTTCCTCGAAAATAACAAAAAACGACTATCGTTTTTAAACATTTGTTGTTAGCTTACTATAGTTTTATGGCTTTACCAACCCGAGAATTGCAACTGCCATTTGGATCGCCGGCATTCAGCTGTCCAACACCACAGACGTGTTGTCATCGCGTCTGGGACTGGGTGAAGCGCTTGGGGGGTTAATTCTGTTGGCGATCGCCAGCAGCCTGCCCGAAATTGCCATTACTACCAGCGCTGCCCTACAGCACAACCAGCAGTAGCAGCAGTATTCTTGCTCGCTGTAATATGGCACCAGCCACAAGCCAAAACGTTCAAGCACAACAAGCACCAGCAGCGACTCCCACGCAAAATTGAACAAAACCAGGTTACTACCCCTTCATCAACAAATCTTTTCTGTACAATTTATCTGTGACAATCATATGCGGTAGGCTGATTTTAGCCAGAAAAACAAAAAAACAAGTAATTTGAGATTTATTTTGCAAAAATCTCAAATTGCTAGTTCTCGCATTCGTGTAGGAATTGAAAATAGCAATAACTTCACGCTTTTGGAGGAAACAGCATTTGTGTCGCAAGAGCTATAAAAATTTCATGCTAATTTCATTATTTATGGTGTTGAGTTAGCATTTATATCCAAAGTTACATAAAATTTTCATCATAATTTCACTTTTCAAGTCAAGTTTATTTATAGAGGGTTTTTAGTAATAGAAAAAACGGAATGATATGCGATTGCTATTAGTTGAAGATGAGCCAGATTTAGGCGCTGCAATTAAACAAGTCTTGAACCATGAAGCGTATGTAGTAGACTGGTTTCTCGATGGCACTCAAGCTTGGGAATATCTGCAAAGCAAGTGGACTGAGTACACACTGGCGATTGTTGATTGGATGCTGCCAGGAGTGTCAGGATTAGACTTATGTAGATGGCTACGTCAGCAAAACAATCCTTTACCTGTGTTGATGCTAACCGCTAAAGACCGACTGGAAGAAAAGATTATTGGACTTGATGCTGGCGCAGATGACTATCTCATCAAGCCTTTTGACATGGGAGAACTGCTGGCAAGGTTACGGGCATTACGACGGCGTTCTCCTCAACTCCAACCCCGTCATTTCCAGGTAGGGTGTCTCACTCTAAACTACAGCACTCATCAAGTCATTCGTCAATACCCCACTGGAAACAAGCAAATCAACTCGTTAACTATTAAAGAATTCCAATTGCTGGAATACCTGATGAAGCATCATAACCAAATTGTCACCCGCGACCAAATCATCAATCAGCTTTGGGAAATTGGTGTAGAACCAGTTAGCAATGTGGTAGCTGCACAAATTCGTTTACTTAGACGTAAACTTGGAGAAGTAGAGAGCGAATCTTTGATTGAAACCATCTATGGTGTGGGCTATCGCCTCAAGGCTTAAAATCCAAATTTTTTCATTTTTCTAATACATGGAAGGCAATGAACTCTTCCGCTTAACTCGCTTGCGACTAGCGGCTTGGTACGCGCTTGTTATGGGCTGCATTATGGGAGCATCTGGTCTGGGAGTCTATCATGTGGTTGCCCATGCCTATCGTGAAACTATAGACAAGGGGCTGGAGTCAGTAGCAAACGCGTTGCATAACAGTATTGAACCTGCTTTGCAACAACCCAAAAACTTACAACAACTTGCCAAGCAACTTTCTTTAGAACTGTGTGTAACTCAGGCAGATTGCTTGACTCAAACAGGAGTCATTAAAAACCAGATTGCACAGGCAGCTGGCACAGTTAACTACTATATGCGGTTGTTAAATCGGTCAGGACAACCTATAGCGTTAGCGGGTATACATCTTGAGGAATTACCGCTAACCTCACCAACAAAGCATTGGCAAATGCCCCAAGACCGTTCGGGCATTCACTATCATCAAATAACTTTACCACTGTATACCCAGAATCAGGTTTCCGGTTACATACAAGTAGGGCGAAGTCTCAAAGACCTAGACGAGCATTTGGCAGCTTTGAGATTAACTTTGTTGTTGGGATGCCCAATTATCATGATATTCATCGCCATTTGCAGTTGGTGGTTAGCAGGTTTAGCAATGCAGCCTGTGTATCGCTCATATAAACAAATGGAACAGTTCACCGCTGATGCAGCTCATGAGTTTCGCACACCTTTAGCGGCGATGCACTCCACCATTGATGCTGCTTTTAGATTACACGGACAAGCAGGCTCAGAGTCTGGTTTTCAGTCGCCAAGTGGAATTTTGCAAGTCCTCAAGCGGCAGAATGTTCGGTTGTCGCAATTGGTGGGAGATTTGCTGCTGTTGGCAAGGCTAGATCAGCAACAACAAAGAGTAGAATATCATTCTTGCTGCCTTAACGATTTGATTAGCGACTTAGTTGAGGAACTTGCCTTTCTAGCAGTCGAGGCTGAGGTGAAGTTGGCACAAATCCAGACGCCAGAAAAACTCTACGTTTTAGGAAATGAAGAACAGCTTTATCGCTTAATTTCCAACTTAATAGTGAATGCAATTCAAGCCACAGCTTGCGGCGGAAACGTCACTGTTTTTTTAGAACGCAGTGAACGGTATGCTTTGATTCAAGTGCAAGACACGGGAATAGGCATTGCAAGAGAACACCAAAGCCGAATTTTTGACCGCTTCTACCGAGTTAATAAAGACCGCTCGCGCACCTCTGGGGGTTCTGGATTGGGATTGGCAATTGCACAGGCGATCGCCAAAGCATACAAAGGCAGTATTCATGTACAAAGTCAGCAGGGATTAGGCAGTACGTTTACAGTAAAACTCCCCTTGCAACCTTGATCTACTAACATCTATCTTTTGGTAGAAATAAATTTCATTTTCTTTTCATTTTTTAGTGAAAAGCTATCAATAGATAACCGTAAATTTCATATTATTAAAAGTAATTCCCAAAAAGATGTTAATCAGGGGAAAAATTTATTGGCTCAAGCTCTACCGACAAATTTTGCAACCAAAACGCCTGGCAATTTTTCAAGCTTGTCTGATTGGGTTAGTGTCGGCGCTAGCAGCAATCTTTTTAAAGCAAGGCGTAAGTGCTTTAGGCGGATGGCGAATCCATACAACTCATCTGCTACCAGCATGGTTTGTATTACCAGCAATTGGTTTAGGTGGCGGACTACTGTCTGGTTGGTTGGTGGAATATGTAGCTCCTGAGGCTTCTGGTAGCGGCATTTCACAAGTCAAGGCTGTACTTGCCAAAGTCCCAATGGCACTGGACTTGCGGGTAGCACTGGTCAAGCTGTTTAGCGCAGTCATAGCACTAGGTTCGGGTTTGCCCTTGGGTCGGGAAGGTCCAACACTACAGGTGGGAGCTGCCATAGCTAATCAACTCAATCGCTTGTTTCCCAGTTCTCCAGATTACCGTCGCCAAATCATTGCCGCAGGTGCAGGGGCTGGGTTAGCTGCAGCTTTCGATGCCCCGATTTCCGGTTTTTTGTTTGTTGTAGAAGAACTCCTTCAAGATGTCTCCGGCTTTACTCTAGGTACGGCAATACTCGCTTCTTTCATTGGTGCGGTGATTTCGCGATGGCTAGGAGGACATAGCTTAACCTTAGAGTTGACTGCATTGCAGACAAACTTTTCGCCTCAAGAAATTCCTTTTTATTTACTGTTAGGAGTATTGGCAGGACTGTTAGGCGCACTGTTTAACAAAGGAATTATTGCTTCTATAAAATTTAACAGCCGTTTTTTACGTTTTGGATTACCTGTGAGGGTGGGGTTAGCAGGGTTAATTTGTGGTGTAACAATTGCTTTTTTGCCAGCGCCTTTCCATGATACGGCAGGACTGCGAGAAACTTTGACGGCTGGTGAACTCAGCGCTGGTGTCACACTCGTGGCTTTTATCTCACAGTTTATTCTAGTATTAATTGCATACGGTTCAGGAGCGCCGGGAGGGTTGTTAGTTCCTCCAATGCTGTTGGGAGCTGCGCTTGGTTATTTGGTGGGAATTGCAGAGCATAGTTTCTTGGGAATCACTTCTCCCACAACTTATGCCTTGGCTGGAATGGGTACGTTTTTGAGTGCGGTAGCGAGAGTGCCAATTACCAGCATCATTATTGTCTTTGAAATGACCACAGATTTTAATTTGGTGCTACCACTGATGATTGGCGCGGTTGTCGCCTACTTGGTGGCGGAAAAAGTCGTGCCTGGTTCGCTTTACGATCGCCTGTTAGAACTCAGTGGCATTCATTTGGAAAAAGAGCCAAACAAAGAGGGTTTTTTAGCGCAACTTTTAGCAGCAGATGTCATGCAACGGCGTGTGGAAACTTTATCTAGTCAGATGACTGTTGAGGAAGCAGTGCAGGCATTTTCCCAATCCCGCCATCGTAACTTTCCAGTCATAGAGGATGGCAAAGTTGTTGGTATCGTCACTCAGAAAGACATCGCAAATATCACCTCACAACAGGTAGATGGAGATACACTCATCAGCGAAATCATGACACCTGAACCAGTGACGGTGAGTCCAACAGCGACGCTAGCTTATGTTTTGCACCTACTCAACCGTTATAATCTGAGCTGTTTGCCAGTGACAGAAAACACAAGGCTAGTAGGAATTATTACACGCAGTGATATTATTCGGGTGGAAGCAGAACGGCTGAGTGGCAATACTGAACAGACCGGACCAAAACCTGAACCTTCCTATGTCGTTTATCAAACCCGTTCTCCGGCTACAGGCAAAGGACGGTTGTTAGTACCGTTATCCCATCCAAATACAGCCCAAACTTTACTGGAAATGGCAACTGCTATAGCTTTAGAGCGGAATTACGAAATAGAATGCCTTTCTGTGATTGTTGTACCACGCAATTGCACGCCAGATCAAACAGCAGTATCAACCAGTCACAGCGATCGCCTTTTAACTCAGGCGGTGCAGCACTTGCAAGATAAACAGATTCCCGTTCACACGCAAATTCGAGTTGCCCATAATGTGGCTAGTGCAATTTTGGAGACGGTCAAAGAACGACACATTGACGTACTTTTGATGGGCTGGAAAGGCAGTACTGCCACGCCGGGACGAGTTTTCAGCCGAGTTGTGGACACTGTGATTCGCCAAGCTGCTTGTGATGTTGTCTTGGTGAAATTGAATGGTAAAAGAACTTTTAACCGCTGGTTGGTGCCAATGGCAGGCGGTCCTAACTCCCGTCAAGCCCTTCAACTGTTACCTGCCCTCGCAACTCTCAGTTCGACGCCTGAAATTAAACTATGTCAAGTTTTCCAGCCTGATGAATCTGCTATTGATACAAAATTACTAGATAAATCTCTTCGCTTTCTCAAACGTAAAGTGAGCGGTAAGGTCATGGCTACTTCAGTCTGTGCCAGTTCTGTGCCTGAGGCATTGATGGAGTGTGCCGAAAAGGACCACAGTGATGTCATTGTATTGGGTGCTAGCCGTGAAAAGCTTTTACAACAAGCAATAAAAGGAAATATTCCAGAGACTATTTCTCGTAAAAGTCATTGCACTGTTATTTTGGTACGCAGTGCCCTTGCATAATCTGTCGAGTTCTTAGCTTGCAAGTAAAGGGGATTGGGGACGCACTAATCTATACAAAACGCGCAACCCGACAACAAATCAAGCAGGATTTTTCGTATTAATCGAAAATAATTTCTAATAAACTGCTTGATTTGGGGCACACTCGCGTGTATCTGTGGAGCGCAGAACGAGTAATCGTAAAAGGGTTGCGCGTTTTGTACAGGTTTTTTCCACGGGGATTGGGGACTCCTTGCCGCGACAAGTTGAATTGAACTGCCAGCTAAAGACTTTTCACCAATTTAGCTGGCTTCTATAACGATTTTGATGCTCGCTAATAGCATTTCGAGATGTGAATTCTATATGACAAAGATGTAAATCTTATGTGACAAAAGTAAAATATAAAAAATCTTCAAATTTTCCGTTAAAAAACTTTTTGTCAAAATAAATCACCCTTTGGATAGTATTGTTAGTAGTTATTTTTCACCAAAAATAAATATTAAAAATTCTGTCTGTCGTGGAACTCCTGCAACAGCAAAAAGATGCAACATATAGCAATTTTGAAGGAGCCTTGATACCTTTTTTTCTTGTCCTCTCATGCGTTCACGCGTAGGGGGGTAGCTTGCGCGCCCACCGCTGCAACGCTACGTTTCAGGTGGCTCTAGTCAGTAATGATGGAATGCTTGAATGCAAGGGCAAGTAAGCACTATCACCTCTAACAAGTTGGTTAATTTTTTTGAAAGGAATAGTTTTATGGCTTTACCAACGCGAGAATTGCAACCGAAAAATCAGTATGGAGGGACAACTCAGGAAACTCCCCCACCGGGGACGCAAAATGACCCACTGATTGCTAAAGGGTTGCAAAAGGAGCAGTACATTGGCATTTTCGCTCTTGGTATCATCCTGATTGCTGTGATTGGATTTTTTAGTCGTAGAGTTGAATACGCTATCTTGTTCGCTATTACCCTGAGTGTGATTTTAATTACTTTCTTTTTAACGGTATAGCAGAGCGGTTTATTAATCAACGTATCTCCAAACAAGATGATGGAGAAAAATTATTTTATGAACAATCCAGTTTATCAAACGGTTATTTTAGGCGGTGGCTTTACCGGGCTATTTACAGCGTTGCACCTTGCACATGAACACTATCCTCGCTCTGTCATTTTGATTGATAGCAACGATCGCTTTTGTTTTAAGCCGTTACTTTACGAGTATTTTAGTGGTGAAATGGATACCTTTCAGGTAGTCCCGCGTTTTACAGAATTGCTGAAAGGGAGTGGTGTGATTTTTGTTCAAGATACAGTGCAAGCAATTGATCTGCATCAACGACAAGTCAAATTAACTTCAGGAACTTCCTACAACTACAGCAACTTAGTCTTAGGCTTAGGGAGCGTCACAGGCTACTTTGGTGTTGAGGGGGCAAAAGAAAATGCTTTACCTTTTTGGACGCAAAAAGATGCGATCGCCATTGATCGACATTTGCGTGACTGTTTGCAAAAAGCCGCGCAAACTGAAGATCCAGAACAACGTCGTAAACTGCTTACAGTTGCAATTATTGGTGGTGGTCCTTCCGGTGTGGAAATGGCAGCCACTTTAGCCGATTTGTTACCAAATTGGTATGCCGCACTAAAAGGCAATCCTCAAGAAGTGCGGGTGGTACTCATTAACCACGGCAAGGAAATCCTAAAAGGTGATATTAACAGTCATCTGCGTGAAACTGCCGAGCAAGAATTGCAAAAACGCACCGTGCCAATAGAAATGCTTTTGGGGGCAGAAGCCACAGCTATCCGTTCCAACACAATCGAGTATAAGCGCGATGGCAAGTCTGAGACACTGCCAACTTATACCACAATTTGGACAGCTGGCACTGCGACCCATCCGCTGATTAAAGATTTGGCAATTCCAGAGGAACACCGAGACAAGCACGGTCGATTAAAAGTCACGAAAACCTTACAACTGCCCGATTTTCCAGAAGTTTTTGCAGGCGGAGATTGTGCCGCAGTCGAGGACAGTTCCTTTCCGCCGACTGCACAAGTTGCATATCAACAAGGAGCGACAATTGCTCAAAATTTGAAAGCGATCGCTTTAGGAAATGACCCCAAACCTGTTAGGGTTAACATACGTGGCACTTTGCTCAAACTTGGGTTAAACGATGCCGCTGCTAACGTTTACAACGTTTTTGAAGTGACTGGCAAACCAGGTCATTTAATCCGTCAAGGCACTTATCTAGAGCTCTTGCCGACGCCGATTCATGACTTTAAAGCCACTGTAGAATGGGTAGATGAAGAGATTTTCCACCGCCACCTTGACCCTCACGATGTGGGCAAGAAAGTAGTCCAGGCAGTGGAATTAGTTGGTGGAGCAGTTGTAGGTGTTATGGTTGCGAGAAAATTATTCCAAATGTTAGGAGACGAGGAAAAAAAACAATAAATTTGGTATAACGTCTCTTGATTACTAGCGTTTACCATCAAGCGCTTTATCTAAGTTCCAAGCTGCACTAATCAAAGCCAGATGTGTAAAAGCTTGGGGGAAATTCCCTAATGCATCGCCACTCGGTCCCGTTTGCTCGGCATAAAGCCCCAGATGGTTGGCATAGCCCAGCATTTCTTCAAATAGGAGTCGGGCTTTATCGAGCCGGGCACTCTCCTTATTCTTAACTCCGGCGCGGGTTAGTGCCTCAACCAGCCAAAACGTGCAGATATTGAACGTGCCCTCATTTCCTTCTATACCATCGGGCGTTTCTTCCACATTGTATCGGTATACCAAACTATCAGAGACTAACCCTCCTGATTTCGGAGGTTGATTGATGGCATCCAAAGTAGCCAGCATACGGGGATCTACTGGCGAGAGAAAGAATACCAGAGGCATAATTAAGCTTCCGGCGTCTAGCGAATCACTACCGTAATATTGCACGAAAGCCTGACGTGAGGCATTCCATCCCTTGGACATGAGTTCCTCATAGATTTGGTCTCGAACCTCGATCCACCGCTTTCGATTTTCTGCTGGGAATGAACGCTTATCTGCTAAACGCAAGCCGCGATCCAAAGCCACCCAACACATAAGTTTTGAGTACACGAAGTGTTGTTGTCCGTTACGCACTTCCCAGATACTAGAGTCTGGTCGCTGCCAGTTGTCACAAACCCAATTAAGCATATGGCGGACTTTGGTCCACATATCATATGAGATTGGTGCTCCATACTTGTTGTAGAGATACACCGAGTCCATCAACTCGCCATAAATGTCCAGTTGTAACTGTTTGTAAGCAGCATTGCCGATACGAACCGGGCTTGAACCTTTGTAACCCTCCAGATGATCTAAGATTTCTTCGCTCAGCTCATGCCGTCCGTCAATTCCATACATATTTTGCAATAAGCCGTTCGGACTGCACTCATGGCAACGAGACTCTATCCAATTCATGAACTCAGCAGCTTCTTTGGTAAAACCAATACGCATTAACGCATAAAGCGTGAAAGCTGCATCTCTGATCCAAGTGTAGCGGTAGTCCCAGTTGCGTTCACCGCCAATACTCTCTGGAAGACTACAGGTAGGCGCTGCTATGATTGCTCCGGTCGGTTTATAGGTTAGTAGCTTTAACACCAGTGCTGAACGGTGAACGATTTCGCGCCATCGACCCATGTAAGTGCATTGCTCAAGCCAGGAACGCCAGTAATCAACGGTTTGCTTGAACAACTCATCCGCTTGTGACTGGTCGAGAGGATGTCCACAACCACGATTGGGTTGAGTTTCCCGCACTACAAAAACCGCTGTCTGTGTTGCTTGAAGGTTAAACTTGGCAAAAACTCCATTGTCTTCTTGCTGTAGTGGGATATCTGTTAAAAGCTCGAGGCTGAGTTTTGGTGAGTGAAAGCACGCACCCCCAGAACTGAGTGTTGTTTGGTGTTCATCTCGGGCATAGTTGAAAGCGGGACGGCATTCCATAAGGAAATCCATGGAGCCACGAATCACCTTAACACGCCGGATTAACCAGTGAGCTCCAACCTCTTGTGCAGCCATCCCTACAGGCATAAAGTCGGTGATTTCTCCAACACCTTCTGGTGTCAGGAAGCGGGTTACTAAGACGTTGGTTTCAGGCCAGTAGAACTGCTTGTGAGTCACCTCACAAGTCCTGGGTGAAATCTTGAAATGCCCGCCCTTTTGATGATCCAGTAGTGCCGCAAAGACACTGGGCGAGTCATGAAAAGGAAAACAAAACCAGTCGATAGATCCATTCAGCCCCACCAAGGCTGTTGTGTACGTGTTCCCAATAATTCCATAGTTTTGGATTGGCTGATATCCCATGAGTCTCACTTTGCTGAAATTCAAAATATGCCCTACGGGCAAGCACTTTAACTAAATTCAAAAAAATTCAAAAAAAGAAAGGATGCAAGCCCCTAACTTACGGTGTGAAGAAGTAAAAAAGATTTAAATATCTATGTTCAAATTAAACATTTTGTCAAGTTATTTCTTCTGTCTTACGAAGTAATAAACATGATATTTCTAATAAAAAAATAAAATGTTATCCTAATTTCATAATATTTATATTGGAATCAAAAATATAACTTTTCAAAGTCTCAAAGTACAAAAACAAATGACTCGTTTGAAAGATTGAGGTTCGTTTAACACATTTATATCACATTTCTATGTAGAAGATATGTCATTGATTGACATACTATTTTTATGGAAAAATTTAACTGGTAAATTGTCAAAGTGTTATTGATATCAATCTTAAGATAGATTTGTTTTTATACATTTATAAGTAAATACTTATTTGAATAAGAATAGTGGAATAGCTGTAGGGTAGGAATATTGCTTGTACAGTAAAATTTTTAACCTTTTTCAACTGGATAGTTATTTCCAAAGCCCGGTGGATGAGCCGTTAACTGTTCCTACAAAGCGGTTGCTCTATCGCTTTGAGAGAGGGGCGATCGCTGCGGGAGCAACAGATGCGACGAGCATATATCGCCTTTTAGAAAAAGCCCAAAAATAACCAAATTGCTGAAAGGAGAAAGCAATGCTTGCTTTGCCTCTCAATAGTGAGAATCTACCATACCCTGATCCCATCCATCCGATCATTGTTCATTTCGTGATTGCGATGGTGTTTTTTTCCTTCTTCTGCGACGTGGTGGGATATCTAACCCGTAACCACCGTTTGTTTGAGGTGAGTTTTTGGAATATGTTTGTTGCGGCGATCGCCATCTTCGCTGCTGTTATCTTTGGTCAGTTTGAAGCTGGTTTAGCCCAATCTTACAAAGCAGTTCAGCCGATACTGAATTCACATACAATAACTGGCTGGGCGCTTGCGGCGATCCTTGTCGCCATTACAGCATGGCGTTTTGCAATTCGCGCCCAAGACCCACTAAAGATACCAGTTGCTTACCTAGGTGTTGCCACATTTTTGATTTGCTTGGTGTCCTTACAGGTCTATTTGGGAAGCAAGTTGTTTTGGGTTTACGGGTTGCATGTGGAACCAGTCGTTGAAGCGACAAAGCAGGGGGTCTTGCGATGAACTCGCAACTTATTGACCAGTTGTGGTTCAAGCTGGGTGCAAATGGGCTACCATACGAGATTCCCATACATCCAAATTTGGTGCATCTCACGCTAGGTTTATTTATTATCGCCATAGTTTTTGACATAGCAGGTACACTTTTTCCCATAGAAAAACCAATCCTCAAATTTTTGTCTCTGACTGCCATTCGTTCAGGCTTTTATGATGTGGGTTGGTACAACCTGCTAGCTTGTACAGTGATCACATTTTTTACTGTAGCAGCAGGTTTTTTCGAGCTTTTGCTAGCAAATCCGCCAACTGATGTGAAGAGTGCTTGGGGGTTGGGAGCTGGTGCAACGATGCTTTTGCATGGTGTAGGAGGTGTTTTGCTGCTGACAGCTTTCGTTGCAATGACTGTGTGGAGGGGGTTGCAGCGCTATCGCTGGCGTAAGAATGTCACTAGGCAGGTACAGTGGAGTTATTTGTTAGTGGGCATTGCGCTATTGGGTATTTTGTATGTCCACGGAACGCTGGGGGCGCACATGGGCAGCGAGTTTGGAATTCACAATACTGCTGCGGGTTTGCTACGGCGGGGGGAAAACCCCAATATGCTGCTCAAGTAAGGGTGTAAGGGTTTCTACAAGTTATATGAGAAAAATTTTAAACACACTGCTATTAGCTGCTTTTATAGCGGCGATTCTCATTGCCAGTCGTTGGCTTGGACAACAAGCATACTCTTGGATGCCTGCTCAGGCAACTGCAGAAGCGAAACGGGTGGATGAGATATTTAGTTTTCTGGTATCAGTTGGAGCGTTCATCTTCTTGGGGCTGACTGGGATCATAGTATATTCGCTTCTCACCTGTCGTGCCCCCAAAGGAGACTGGAGCCACGGTCATCCTGCCAGAAATGATGTGAGGCTGGAAATCCTGTGGACTGTTACCCCGACTCTACTGGTGTTGTGGCTCGCAACCCAAAGCTACAAAATTTATCAGCAATTGGATATCCTTGGTTTAACGCAGGTGGTACACCTGCATATACCTATTGAAGAACCTGCTTACGCTGTCACGGTTAGTGAGAATATCAAACCTGTGGCTCAAAACATTGAGGTTGTCGCTAAGCAGTGGGTTTGGTCTTTCCGCTATCCAGGGAATGTTACCAGTAACGAATTGCACCTGCAGCTCAATCAGCGGACTCGCTTAGATATGCATTCGGAGGACGTTATCCACGGTTTCTACGTTCCGGAGTTCCGCTTGAAACAGGACATTGTCCCCAACCGCAACATTGAGATTGTGTTAGCGCCCACTCGGGAGGGTAAGTATAAGCTGAGTGATTCCCAATTCAGTGGTACTGACTTCGCCTTGATGCAAGCAGATGTGTACGTTGATTCTCCGCAAGCTTATAACCAGTGGCTTTCCCAGGCTGCTGCGGGCAAATCAACTCCTCAAAAATAATGAATCATCATAGTTGAAAAGAAGGTGATGAATGACAAATAACTCTATTGAAGGTAGCGGCACTAGCGAGTCCGAAAATTCCCATAGCCAGCCTCAGACAAACTGGCGGGATTACTTCAGCTTCAGCAAAGACCATAAAGTCATCGGTGTCCAGTACATGGTGACGACCTTCATTTTCTTCTTGATAGGCGGGCTGTTAGCTATGATTATCCGTGGCGAACTGGTGACGCCCGAATCAAATCTGGTGGATCGCTCGCTCTACAATGGCTTGTTCACCCTACACGGCACGGTGATGATTTTCCTGTGGATTATCCCATTTATGGCAGGTCTTGCCAACTACCTAGTGCCGCTGATGATTGGGGCAAAGGACATGGCTTTTCCACTCCTGAATGCGATCGCCTTCTGGATAATTCCACCAGCAGGTATTCTGCTACTCTCAAGTTTCTTGCTGCCTAATGGTCCTGCGCAAGCTGGCTGGTGGTCTTACCCGCCGATTAGCATCCAGAACTCCTCCGGTAACTTGCTCAACGGCGAATTTATTTGGATTCTGAGCGTCATACTACTGGGCATCTCATCAATTATCGGGGGAGTCAACTTTATCACGACCATTGTTTGGATGCGCGCACCAGGGATGACGTTCTTCCGTATGCCCTTGTTCGTCTGGACGGTTCTCAGCGCTCAGATCCTGCAACTATTTTGCTTGCCCTCGCTCACGGGCGCATTGATACTCCTATTTTTCGACCTGAGTTTCGGGACAAACTTCTTTAAACCGTTGCAGAATGGTGACCCAATTATTTACCAGCATTTGTTCTGGTTCTACTCTCACCCAGCAGTGTACGTAATGGCACTACCTGCTTTCGGTATTTTCTCAGAGATTCTCCCCGCCTTTTCTCGCAATCCCCTGTTTGGCTATCGGTCAGTGGCGATCGCCTCCTTCGGCATTGCTTTGGTTAGCATTTTCGTCTGGGTGCATCATATGTTCACTAGTGCTACGCCTGACTGGATGCGGATTCTCTTCATGGCGTCCTCGATGTTGGTCGCCATACCCACTGGCGTCAAGGTATTTGCTTGGACTGCTACCATCTGGAATGGCAGACTGCATCTTTTGACACCGATGCTGTTTGCCTTAGGAGGTGTAGTGATGTTTATTTTAGGCGGTATCACTGGCGTCATGCTCAGTTCAGTACCGTTTGACATTCACGTCAACAACACTTATTTCGTCGTAGGTCACTTTCACTACATCGTCCACAATACCATTACGATGGCAATCTTTGCCGCAATTTACTTTTGGTTCCCTAAAATAACCGGACGAATGTACGCTGAGGGCTGGGGCAAGCTACATTTCTTATTAACCTTCATCGGTGCCAATCTCACCTTCTTCCCTATGCACGCCGTAGGTTTACAGGGTATGTTGCGCCGAATCTCCTCCTACGATCCAAGGTATCAGGGCTGGAACGTCGTCGCCAGCCTTGGGGCGTTCTTGTTGGGGATGGCGACATTGCCCTTCATCGCAAATATGATAGGTTCTTTACTACTCGGTTCTAAAGCATCTGACAATCCTTGGCACGCCACAGGTTTGGAGTGGAAAACCTCATCACCGCCTCCAAGAGAGAACTTCGAGGAAATTCCAGTTGTGACCGAACCGCCCTACAACTACGACGGTAGATCCCGATCAACACCAGAAGCTGCCACTCAAGAATAGCTGCAATTTCATCGGATAAGCAATCATGGAAAATCCTATTGATTTATTAGAGGAAATATTAGATGAAAGCCCTATCCGTTTGGATAAGTTACGGCGCTCTCTACCAAATTGGCTGCAACGGTTCCTGCCAATAGGTGGGGGAAATGCGGAAGATGAGCATGGCAGAACACTATTCGGGTTTACCGTATTTCTACTGTCGGAAAGCATAGTCTTCCTGAGTTTTTTCTTCACATACATTGCTCTAAGATTGACGACTTCCAATTGGTTACCGCCTGGTGTTTCGGGACCTGAATTATCTGCATTTACGATTTTTAACACGGTAGTCCTTCTTTCCAGTAGCTTTGTCATCCAATCAGCAGAAAACGCCCTCAAGCGTCGCAAAATTACCAGATTTCGCTTGCTGTGGCTGATTACATCTGTTATGGGAATCTACTTCCTCATTGGTCAGGCGATTGAGTGGAACAACCTCAACTTCGGTCTAACTACGGGGCTGGTTGGGGGGACATTCTACGTCCTGACAGGCTTCCACGGTCTGCACGTTCTTGTCGGTGTTCTTCTACAGATACTCATGCTGATTCGTTCTTTTATTCGGGGTAACTATAACAAAGGACACTTTGGCGTAAGTGCGACAACCTTGTTCTGGCACTTTGTTGACGTGATTTGGGTCATTCTGTTTTCGCTTCTTTATCTTTGGCAACCATAGCAATTTTGGCGTTGCTAATTTTGTCATGAATTATTTTTGTATACATTTTTGTAGTTTGATACGAAATCCTTGTAGAGACGTGCCATGGCACGTCTCTACACACCCATGAATTGATAGCGCGTTTCATATGAATGAAGTACAGATTTATCTGTGTCCATCTGTGTTCATCTGTGGTTCATTATTTCTTTATGTACCTTAGCCAATTGCAAACCGCTATATAATTCATATCGGGAATTCAGCAACGCCAGAATTTTTATCAGCTTTAAGTTGCAAAGCAAAAAGGCAGGAAGCAGAACGAAAGAACTTGCAAGGATCTGCCACCTGCCTTTTATCTTCTCTGAAAGGAGAAACGTGTTTGAATTACTCGAAAATTGCTTTCCCCTGCACTGTGGGTGCAGGATTAACATTCAATAGACGTAAGATAGTTGGTGCAATATCAATATTACGCACTTGCTCCAACTTGCCTGGTTGAATATCTGGACCAGCTGCATAGAAAATCGCACTCATATTTGGCAGTGTTGGGTCATAACCGTGTGCGCCATAGAAATTGGGTACAGATAATACAGGGCTACTAGAAACAGAATCTCCTAAACGCTGCACGACTGGAGTTTGAACACCGTCGAAGTTGTAACCTTCTGTAAGTAAGGCAAAGACATCGCCGCTATCTTGACCAATAAAATCGCTGGTGCTTAGACCAAAAGAGGGGTCATTCAATTCAGGGATAGGTCGCGTATATATTTTGTCAAACACAGGTACGCTATTACCATAAGCATAGTATGGGTTGCTGTCTACAAAGGACTTGAGCGCATCTGCTACCTTATGTTGCAAGGTAATATACTCTTCACGACTCACATTACCATTAGGTTCGCGTCCTTTGAGGTTAATGTAAATGTTGACGGCAGGTCCAGAAGAAACTGCTCGAACTTTGTTGGGGTCAAAGCCTTGGTTCTGCAGGAAGTTGTTGATACTAACTGTTTTGAGCCACTCCCCCAACTTCTAGTTGGGGGATTCGGGCTAGGAGTTGGGGTTAACTTTTCGCTCGGACTGCTTGCAGTCAGCTATCTGGTTAACCTTTCCTAGCTTGTCGGAGAACCGCTCTGGGGCAATCAACCCACTTTCGGACGAGCCTACTCGTTCGCGATTTAAAGACTCCTGCCACGCCTCCATCAGGAGCGACTCCGCCCCACGATACCCGTTAAGGGCATCTTGCACTGACAGTCTATCGTCTTGATTAACAAATCTACTCAAGTACGCACTCATTAAGTCACGATGCATTTTAATACCAGTTGCGTCGTAATGAACTCGTTCAGACAGAGATTTTTTGGTACGACTACCGTCTAAATGAGTTTGAGAGAGTGCCGTCGATGAAGTAGAAAAAGTTGCCACGTCTATCAGTACCAACGGCGTCAATGATTTTTTGTACTGCGCGATCGCTTGCTTGGTAAGCTGCTTGGACATAGCTTTGGTAACGGGCTATCTTTTCTTTATCCTGACCTTCTCCAATGGAGTTGGGATTGCTAAAATCAGTTGCTTGACGTGGATCAGTAATAAAAAATTGGTGTTCTGCACCATCGGGTTGCTCAATGTAGAGTAATACTAAATCAGCATGGGGATTCTTGTTGATTGCCCGTAAACCAACACGAGCTTGATAGTCAACGAACGTCTGAAGCTGGTCTTGGTAAACAGCTTCTAATTCGCTGTCAGAAAAATTCCCAAGTCCAGGGCTAAGTCGTTCGGTGATGCGGAAGTCAGGCTCGATTCCCCAGAAGCCAACATTATTATTGATGTCGTCCACATCTGCAAGTACTGCTCGGTTTCGTGGGATGTAATTTGCAGAGTAGCGAATAAAACGGACAGTGGATAAGTCAGGTGCTACGGTTGTTGCGTAAAAGGCAGTTCCTGCTTTGTTCGAGCTCCCTTCTAAATAGAATGGGCTAGACTTTTGGTCATTGACGCGCACGTAAGCAGGTCCAGTGGAAGGCAAGCTGAAAGAACCAGGCTGAATACCTTGGGTAGCATCAAAGAAGACTAAAGTATCGTAATTTACTTGCTTCTCATCTGTAGTGTCGAGGGCAGCCACCTGAATATCGTAATTCACCGCACCAACTGTAAATTTATCAAAAGATTTGTTGGTTTCCAAAATGGGGCTGTAGGATACTTTGCCAGCCTCTTTAAATTGGTCAAGGATGGTCTCGGGCGCGGGAGCAAAGTCTGCTGCTGTTAGGCTAAAACCTTGCGCTCCAACTCCACCAAAGGTTCCGTAAGGTATTGTGTAATCTACGGTTCTTTTACTGGCTGGCTGCACAATCGGGTTGTTTGTTAAACCTGGCACAGTGATATCTGCTCCATCTGCACCCGGAAATGTAGCTGCTACGACTTTCTTGCCATTTTCTCTCAAAGCTAACCACAATGGTTGAGCCGTTGGATTTACGCTTTCAGAGGGTCCATGAATGTCAAATTCATAACCACCAATCGGGGCAGCAAAGCCACTGATATTTTGGTTAAAGGGACTGGCAACTAAATGGAACGAATTGGAGTTGATGTCATTGTTTGCTGCTGTAGAACCCGTGCCAATGGCAATATGTGCGGCAGCAGTAAGGGATGGGGTGATTGTAATATTTTGTTGAGCAAAAGCTCCCTTGCTTTGTAGTAACCCTAAACCCTGATTTTTGCTAAGGACTCCATCGGCAAAGTATTGATTAATCAGTCGTGGTGTTGCACCGTCTAGGGAAATCAGAATAACTTTGGGAACTTTAGTGTCGGCGCTAGCAATGACGCGCCCTGTCAAGTCATGATGACTAGTGTATGTATGTGAAGAACCTTGATGCTTGGGTCTAGTCGCCGTTGCAGTGAGCCGAGTAAAGGAAAACCCTGTTGCTAACAAGAGCGCACAGACCAAGCCAACTGCAAACCAGATCAATGTTCGTAGATGACGTCTCAGGAATTGAATCATAAACACTACCTTCAACCCAGATTAAAAAAGTTCCGATATCGAGAGTCAATCTTGAGGCGTCTATTAGCGCTGGCTAAGGATTAATTCCTGTTCGGTTTGCGCTCCTGCATAGAGGAGATCAGGAGTTGAAGTGACATTTGACGGGAGGATCGTTAACCCAACAGTCCGACCTTCAAACCCAGCAGCATCAAAGTACTTGGTGTCACCTACCTGCTGGTAATTGAGATATGTACTCACACCATCAGCAGTTGGGTCAGACTTTAAGGTATCTTGAGTGTAAAAAACACTGTCAGGACCACCCACCAGTGCTTCATTGATAACGCGTCCTGTCAGTTCACCATTGCTAGGAATGTCAAATCCTAAAACGTTTGCCAGCGTAATTGCAACATCGGCATTGCTGACCGGAGCATAACTGGTGTAACCCTGCTTAAAGTCAGGACCAAACGCCAGCATATTGTTGTAAGTATCGCCGCGACCAAAGCTACCGTGCATCCCTTGTCCTTGCTGCAAACCTGTGTCAGCAATCTCTACCTGGGAGCCAAAGGGATTGTTACTGTCAGTGGCAAATGTCCGGAAGTTCAAGACGATGGAAGGTGTAGGTAGTTGCGTGGAACCCTTCAAATTAATTGAACTAATCGGTAATGCTCCAGGGATAGTGCCGAACTGATCATCCACAAATATGCCACTGGTGTAGTCCTGTTTGCTGAGGAAATCCACCACTTGCTTGACGGTTTCTGGATTTTGATCTGGAACATAAATCAGGTCAGAACCGCCGTTGGCAGCAACAACAACTTTGGCATCAGGCTTGTCCTGAATCACACCACTACCACCAATCAACCCATCACCATTCCTAGGACGTTGTCCTTGGGTAGGGTCTACCAAGGTATAGTTTTTGCCATCAGCAGTTGGCGTGTCGGCGTCATACAGCGGTAGTCCCAATTCGTGGGCAATGTCAATTGCCACAAATCCAGGAGGCAAGTAGCCAGGATTCACCCCCGGATAGGTTTGTGATGACGCATAATCACTAACTTTTCCTCCTTGGGTATCCGTTAATTGCTTGCTAATTGTGGAGAAGCCGTGATCCGAGGTGATGAAGATATCGGTGTTCGCTGCGAGCTGCGGATCGCTATTGATGAAGTCCAGAATTTGCTTGAGGTTGTTATCGGCATTTTTCACTGCTGCCTTCGAGGTAGGACCATTAATCCCGGGAGTCAAGCTATTGAGGCTATCGCCTTGGTTATGCTGCGTACCATCCGGGTCTCGTGACCAGTAGACCATTGCAAAGGGATTGCCTTTTTCAGTGAAGTCAGGCAGGATTGCCTTGGTAACTGCATTGGTAAAGTACTGCTGCTGAACTGTATTTGCCGCAAGCGTTCCGGGAGTGGTATTGTTCCCTGAATAGCCGTTGCTCAGCTGGTCGGTACTGGCTGCGCCATTAGTACGGTCGGGGGCTGTGATACCTACCCCTGCATCCACCAATCGTCTGGTGATTTCTGAACTGAGAGGAACCCCACCTGTCTTGCCTGTCGAGTCATCAATAATGATCGTGTCCGGTGTTGGTATCTTCCCATCTGGTCCGACATTGCCTTGAGTGACATCCTGAATCAGTGTTGGTCCGAGTTTCCCAACCGCAGCGGTGTTGTAACCGTTTTGCCGGGCATACGCTAGCAGTGTTTCTTCATCCAGGTAGTTACCACCGAAGTGTTCGTCAATGTCACTGAGAATCGCGTCATTTTCAATAAACGGCGTTGGTGTCCCATTTCCTCCACCAGCAAAGACAGGATACCCTACGTAGATTGTGTTGCTAAAGTCGCCTGTATCACCTAAGTAATGCCCAGTGGCGATCGCCGACGCATTTGGAGTTGTGAAAGTGGGAAACAGAGAATGGCTATTGACGAAGTTCACTCCTTCCTGACGCAACTGATAGAGTGTTGGCGCATCTTCTGGATTGACTGAACTCGGTCGCAACCCATCTGCCACAAAGATAATTACGTTCCTACCAGTGGGAGTTTGACCCAATATAGGCTGGTCGTTGGTTTGCAAATCTGAAGTGTTACCCAAGCCATAAGCATTGGCGCTGGGGTTCACAGAATTGTTACTTAAATATTCATCCATGTCTTTGACTCCATTCAAAATATGACAAATGGCAAATCGGGAAAAAAATACATCTATCGCCTCATGAATTTAGTACCTTTTGCTTGGATAATTGCTTAATCTATGTTTTATTTGTGTACTAAATAATTCAGGAGTTCATTTTTTTCACTCAACTATTTACAAGAGATCTGTCCGCTAACCTCTTGTAAACTCTCTTTACTTCTTAATGCTTAAATTCTTGGGAAATTTAGTGAAACTCGACTTCTTTTAAATAGAAATTTCCTCTTATTAAAAATTGCTAGTTACAGAGAATATCATCTGTTAGTCAAAATATTAATAATATCTGAAAAACGCCTTTGTTTCTCTTTCTCAGATATTTTCCTCTTAACATTAGCGATTGATTTCAGTAAACCGCGTGTTGATTTTCCAGATTTTACTACCAGTAATAGCCCATCTATGAAGATAATACAAATTAAGTATTTCTCCAATTAATTTTTGGTAGTTTTTTATTTAAGTATAGGTTAACAAAAAGTTTTTTTAAAATCATTCTTTAGAAAGATTCATTTATAAGTTAGTAGAAAATGGTCTTATTGGTTGTAATAATTATTCTCAATTAAGTATCAAATTTTTAGTAGGTAAATCAGAAATAATGATTATAATCATTAACCGCAACGCCATTGCAAATTGGCATTCGGACATCGATCAAAATGACATCGGGTTGTAGGTGTTGGGTGAGGGCGATCGCCTCACCTCCAAGTCCTGAGTAGTTTAAATCAGTCCGTAACAACCTCAATAAAATGTCCACAATCCTGGGGTGATCAATTCAAGGAGGTGCTCATCTGGGTCCCGGAAATATAGGCTCCACCCGCCCCGTTTCCAATGAACCTTGCTGTCGATGGGGATACCTCGCTCAGCGAGTCGTTGTTCCCAAAACTCTAGCTCGGACGCGGCAATTGAGAATGCTACGTGCAACCGACCACTTCCACCATGAGGAGGAATCACCCCTTCTACTGTACCGACGGGAGACGTTGTCCTCCCCGGCTCCTGAGCGATGCTCTTGGGGAACAGGATCAGGGCTTGTCGGTTGGGCACCCGGAGTACACAGATCATCTCATCCATGACCTCTTTTTCAAATCCGAATAGATCTTCGTAGAACTTAAGCGAGCGTGCCAAGTCTTCAACATATAGCACGGATTCAACAATACCGTTGACAGTTTGCTTCTCAGTCATAGGATACACTCTCTTCAAGAATGCCTGTTACTGTCAGAGTAGGTTATCCAAACGGACTGTTTCAATAGCCAATTTTGTACTTCTATATAAGTCCACTTTGCGTGAGATATATAGCGGTTTGCAACCCGCAGTAAGGTACACAAAGAAATAATGAACCACAGATGGACACAGATGGACACAGATAAATAATTACTTCATTCAATTGAATTGCGC
>NZ_CAWMYC010000096.1:0-109057 GCF_963872035.1 Scytonema sp. HK-05 | reverse complement strand
CACTAAGCGTCAAATTTTACCAAACTGTATTGGAGTCAACTGAAAACCGCTATATAACCCCTCTTAAGCCCTGGCGATTGACAATCGCGGCTACATAAACAAAGTCCGCCTGCCCGGACTAAATTATAAAGGGGGTATAATACGCGGATTTAGTATTAGGAGCTTTTGAAGTAGTTCTTAAGCAGGGGGAGAGAAAGCGGCATCAACCAACCGTATTAGACCCTATTCCACTTTTTCCTCTCCAATGGCACGATAGTAAGCAGCGATCGCTCACATCTTGCACCAAGAAAAATTGATGTTACTTCGTCACTCAGTATGAAACCAAAAGTCCTTTATATAGCGAGAAAAGCCAAGAAAAATAATGTTGCTTTATCGCACATATTTTTGGTTTGTACGGGCTTATACGGTTAGGTGCAAGATGTGAGATCGCCGCTTCTTGCTCACTGCAAAGTGTATACCGCCGAAATGCTTTCTCGCTTTGATGCCCTGTCAAGCGTTTGGCATGACTGGGATCAACTCCCAACAGCAATAACTCAGTTGCATACGTGTGGCGGAATTGGTGTGGATGCAGATTAGGAATATCAGCATAAAATATGTATTCAATATCTTATATACGACTAAACTACGACTATATTCAATCAGGGATAGGGTATACTATGAAAAACGCTTGTGGGATAGGAGCTTAACCAATGCCCTCACTATTTCCAGGTATGAATCCCTATCTCGAACACCCAGCTTTCTGGTCGTCATTCCATACTCGGCTTTTGGTGGCGAGCCTCCTCCGGAGGAGCTTCGCTAACGCCGATGCAGTTGCACCTCAGTTGCGCCCAAAGTATTACATTGAAGTCGAAACTCGCACTTACCAAGACCGGGATGGCGATGAGGTTTTAGTTGGAATTCCAGATGCTACAATCCTGAAAGCCAGTTCATCTAATATGGGTTGAGGAATTACTAGCGCCAATTCGTCGAGGTGGAAATGGCACGCCCGGACAGTGAAAAATGCCGACTTTGCTCAAAACTGAGTTCGCCCGAAGCACAGCAACGGCATGGAGAAGGTGGTGATGGATGTTGGAATCCGAAGTATTGCCACAACCGCCGTTCTTATTACCGCCATCGCGGGGTACGAAATTATCTGCGTAAGCAGAGGCGACGGGGACAGCAACTCTATGCAAGTGAGCAGTTGGGGCTTCGTGTCAGAGATTCCGAACGAGTTATAACGCTTGAAATTCCATCTCCAGCGGTTGGGGCGGCTGTTGTTCATTGGTATCGAGAAACAAAAGATTCCCCACTCCATGCATTAGGGGCAGAATTGTGGATGGGTAACGACCGTGTGGCAAAGATTGAGCCAGTTCATTGCTTAGGACTGACTGAAAGCCAAGTTAAAATGCTACTGGTGAGGATTTTGAGTGTTTTTTCTGAGCATTGTGGAATGAAAATTGAACGGTTCCGTTCTTCAGTAGAATTGCATCCGCTCAATTGTCCCACTCGACCTTGCCCACTTCATCCAGAGGTAAAAATTTGAATATAAGTCGGCAGAGTGAACTCGATTTATGGCAATCGTTAGAAACGGCATCTAAGTTTCCAGAAATGGCAGACTTGCAATCGCTACTTGAAGCTTTAGAGCGAACCATCTCAAAACAACCATTGATACAACAGTTGCATATAGCAGGGGATGCGTTGGTGCAGCTATCACGAGTGTGTGCAGCAAGAGCAGAACTGATGATGAGTCAGTGGGAACATCAATATAATCCCACTGAACCAGTAGTGGATTTAGAAAGTTGCGTGGATTTGTTCGTTCAGTCATTGTCACTAGATGTGGCAGACTTGTTTTGTGAACCAGACAGCGTCCAGTATCCTGACAGCCGAAAGAAGAAATTATCTCAAAAGGCAGATAGCTCAACTGTAGGTGAAGTGGACAAAGCTGCTCTGTTAAACATAGTCGATGAACTATTGGCAGAGCAAACGCCAACTGAAATAGAACTGGCTGACCAAATTATAAATTTGGCACATGAGGAAAATGTTGAGGAGTGGATTATTGCGATCGCTCAACACATGGCACACATCAAGACAACAATCCGCTTGAGTGAACTTCAAAAGGCACTGAATATGCCACTGGTAGAGGTTTGGTTGGGATTGTTGTTAGGTGGGTTTACATTGGAGCACAGAGGAGATTTTTATGAAAGTCAGGATATTTGGGTGAGCGATCAATAAGGTTTGATATTCTGCTTTCCTGGCACGTCTCCTCAGCCCTTTCATTCCGTCTTGACAAGATTGCACTCTGGTTCACAAAATTACCCATCCTCAGATCTTGCACCTCCCCGTACAAACCCAGGGAATGTAAAAAGATACGGAATAAGGCTACCTGATTTTTGTTAGTTTTTATCGTTAAATTAAGGGTTTTAGTTTAATACTGAGTTATTCATTACATCAATTTTTCTTGGTGCAAAATGTGAGATCAGCAACCTCGCTCTGAAGTACAGTAGCATGAAGAGCGCGTTCGACCCTTAACACCTTCACTTTCAGCAGAAAGTTAATACCATCTCGTTCCAGTAGTGTTTGAACCGCGCTCGCAATATCTGGGTTTTGCTGCGACAGGATTTGCTCACTATGCCCAATCACGGTGACCGAACAAGGCAAAATTTAAAAGTTAAAAGGCAAAAGAAAGAAAAAGAAAAAACGGTTTCAAGCCCCTAAATTTCTTTATGGAAAACTAAAAAAGATTTTTTTATGCCTACGGCACGCTGCGCGTTGGCGGAGCCTGCGCTTTGCGCTTACGAGACACATAGTGCGAGAAAAAAAGGCGTCCGCAACAAAAATCCCCTAATTTTAATTATGGGGATTCTCTTTTTACTTTTTACTTTTCTCTTTTTACTTTTTAAGCGGGAGCCAAAGCATCGGAACATCTGGGCAAACTCCAACCCAATGTAACCACTACCAAGAATGATCAGGTGCTCAGGCAACTGTTCTAGCTCCATGATCGACTCACTCGTCAAAAACCCAGTTTCTTTAAGCCCCGGTACCGATGGAATCAATGGTCGCGTGCAATTATACGTGTGACATTAAAATCTCCTGTAAAATTATGGCGTGAAATTATTCCCTTGCCAGTCTAAAATTACCATTATCTCTCTAACTCTTACCTCTGTGTCCTCTGCGGTTTTTTAATTAGGTAATCTTCGGGCGGGAAGGGAGTAGGATAATTTCATAGTTTTCTCGACCCTGAATTGGGTTCAGGCAGCTTTTGCTGGTATCGATGGCGGTAGTAGTTTGCCCCGCAGCAAAAGTCGTAATGTCCCCAGAGCAATGCTACCGATCACAATATTTGCACCAATGAATAACAGCACTGCCAAGACTCCCATCATTCCGGTCATGCCGCGTTCGACAAAAACTAAGGACGCCAGCGCCAAGGCGGCAACGCCCAACGTGAATGCCCAGTAGGATGCGGCAAAGGGTTGTTTCAACAACCACGGTAGCAGCCGCAGTAGAATCAATGCTTGCAACAGCCCATAGCCAAAAAGAATCTGGGCGAAGGTGTCAGGTTGACCACTGGTGATACTCAAGTAGGCAACACAACCGACAACAGGGGGTGCCAGTTGAATGCCCAGTGTTGGACGTAGGGATTTGGGCAAAGCCTCCAGCAGGTACAGGCGCTGCATGATGATAGATTCCAGTGCCACCCACGAAAACATTCCCATCCCAAAAAACAACGCACCCCAATCTCGATAACCGATCGCACTGGCAACGATCGCGCTGATAAAACCACCCGCAACAGTCGGCAGGTAGAGAACAGGTGTGATCGTTTCTGGATTAAGTCCGCCCATCCATAGCTGGCCGGAACGATACACGCCAAAACTCAATTGACCGATCACACCAATCACAAACAATGAGACAGCGATCGCATAGGCATAAGGCGCGATCGCTAGTGCCACCAGCACTGTAGACACAGGCACCAACCCGATAAAGCAACACAAAACCGGATGCTCGAACTCAGCCAGGGCAGCTTCCCTCGCCCACAGCCATTTGCTGACATACAGCACCAACAACAAGAGCCAGACTGCAACTGCAAGTAGCATAATGCTTTCGCCAATCCAGGTCGGCAGGTGCCAGATCTTGGCAGCTACCCGCCAGCAGCTTCCTAACCCCACTAAACCTAGAATCATGGAAAAAAAAGAAGCAGGAACCGTAATGCGATTGGATTTCACGAAGGCAAATTTTAGACGTGATTTTCTCATGGTCGAGTTTCCTGGCTGCAATACAGAGATGCAAACGATGATGCAACGCCACCTTCTCAAAGATTGAGGTCGGACAATCCGGGATGATCATCGGGACGACGACCAAGTATCCAGTGGAATTTGCGATCGCTCTGGTGAATTGGCAGGTCGTTGATACTAGCAATACGCCACCGCATAAATCCGTGTTCGTCGAACTCCCAATTTTCATTACCGTAGGAACGGAACCAGTTGCCGGAATCATCATGCCATTCGTAAGCAAACCGAACAGCAATTCGGTTGTCTCGAAAAGCCCAAAGCTCTTTAATAAGACGGTAGTCCAATTCTTTAAGCCACTTACGTGTCAAAAACTGTACAATCGCCTCACAACCAGATAGAAATTCTGAGCGGTTGCGCCAAACGCTATCCGACGTGTAAGCGATTGATACTCGTTCAGGGTTACGTGTGTTCCAAGCATCTTCTGCGATTCGGACTTTTTGGATGGCGGATTCATTATCGAAAGGCGGCAGGGGTAGTCGAGGATTTTCGGGGTTGTTCATAGTATGGCAGTGTACAATAAAATTTCAAGCGTTTCTATAATCAGTCGCCGCACCTTTACTTACGAGCAGTCAAAGGTCTGATTGCAATAATTTGCCTGTACTGTGACTCCCTTGCTCCCATGGTAAAGACTGGCTTCCTGAGAGGATTTTAGCGATGCTGCATTTGGCGAGTGTAACTCAAGAGGCTTACCCTAACTGAGCTTGAAAAAAGTGCATAACACCCGCCCTTAGAATTCAACTTTTCGTACAAGCTAGCTGCGTCAAGATACGGTTGTTTTTATACACCTCTAAAGTTCCAGCCTGCGGGTTATCCAAGGTGCCATCCCACACCCAATATTCATAATTTTTATTCCGAAACTTATACACTCGAACACCTTCTGTCGCTTGGCTAGTTCCTCCATCCAAACTTAAATTACCGTTGGGACTGGTCGCGCGATAGAGCAGTTCACCGTCCGTATAATTCCGCCAAATATTGATGTTGTAGCCATCCTGGCATTTCGTACTTAGGATGATGCCAGCAGTAGAATCAGCAGAGGCTCTTAAGGAAAAATTAACTAAGACACTGATTGGTACAGCAAGGAGTAATGCGGCTCTTTTCAGTAGTGTTTTCATTGTTTTCAAGAGTATTGTAAAACTAATTAGACTCAAATCGTTCACGTCGGATTGCTTGTTCTTAATCCCGGATTGAGCAGCGAGATTCCTCTACCCAAACTCAAATTACCTTTAGGACTTGTCGAGCGATAGAGTAAGCTGCTATGGCTTTGGCTCCCGGAGGTAATTCGGTCTATGTCATCCGTCGTGTTAGACACTCGCAGCTTGAGAGAAACGTTTTTCAGTATTCATATATTTTGGTACCCAACCTTCAGTCGTCGTGAAGTAGCGCACAGCTTTAATCCGTTGCAATGGCGTTAGATCAAATTAGTGTTCAGTGTTCGCTGGACGTTGATGTAATCCTCTGCTTACACCGTCAACTCGAACTGAGTACCATCAGGACGCACAAAGCCAAATACCCCATCATCAGCAATCATGTAGCGGACTTCATGGTCAGTGTGGTATGAATTGCGTCAAACTTAGCCAGGAGAGTGCTGAGGTTTGGAACCTGTGGATACAGCACAATTAAGTCACGAGACTAATAGTCGGCTGTTTGCTTGAGTTGTTCAAAGTGGCTAAACAGGATAGATCGTTTCATCTTCCTTACGCCATGCGGGATCGACTATGCTAATGAATACCAGTGGATCTTCCCCACAATTACGAATAAATTGCCTAGCATTCGGTGGAATGTACACTGCATCTCCTGGTTCTACTATCTGAAGTTCACTATCTATATGCATTTCTCCTCTCCCACTGAGGATGTAATAGACTTCGGAAGTTGTTAAGGAGTGGGAAGTTGACGTTTTTCCAATTGGCACTACTGCATGAGCTAGACTATACCGTAATTCCAAAGGTTGCTTATCAGGATGCAAAAGTTCTCGCACTCATTGTGCCATCTCCAGCGATGAATTCTTCGCATGTACTAAGTTTTTGAATCAAAATTGACTTAACTAGATGCATTGACAAAAGTCCTCAAATATGAGTCTTCATGTGCCAGTAAAGCGACCCTCCTGCGGAGGCGCTTCGCTAACGCGTAGATAACGAGTCAGCACCTCTGTGCCACCATGTTTTATGTCTACCTCACTCGCCTCAATAATATGCAGATAAGCTGCGACTCAAAGGTGCCATAACTATATGGTTTGGTAGCTCAGGCTCACCAAGTTTGTAAGGAGAAAGTAAGTTGATATCTGCCATCGGTTTAGACCTCTATAAGTAGGTAAACGTAAGGTGGGGATTGTTCATCATTCCAACTTGGGTTACACAGTTTTGGTGGGTAATGCTATCTCACATCGTGACAACAACTCTGCTACTGGAAATAGTTGCGCCAACTTTCGGGTAACGCTTCAAGTTGAGTAGCGCTCAAATCTGTGCCATACCGCCATCGACAAACAGCTCGATGCCGTTGACAAAGCTGCTGTCGTCACAAGCGAGAAAGACAACGGCTTTGGCAATCTCATCAGGCGTGCCGACTCGTCCCAGGGGGATGGTGCTGGCTTGGCTGTCCACGAATTCCTGCAACTGCTCATCACTCAGTCCCAAGTGATCGTAACCAGGAGTCGGAACCACGCCAGGACTAATGGCGTTAATCCGGATCTTGCGCTCTTTAAGGTCGAGTGTCCAATTACGGGCAAACGAGCGCACGGCGGCTTTGGTTGCGCTGTAAACACTGAAAGCTGGGGTACCCTTTACAGAAGTAATCGAGGCATTCAGAATGATGGAAGCGCCTTCTGGCAACAGAGGCAGTGCCTTTTGCACGGTGAACAACAGACCTTTGACGTTAATATTGAACGTTTTGTCAAAGTGTTCTTCGGTGATTTTGCCGAGTGGTGCGATTTCACCAATACCAGCATTGGCGAAGACTACATCGAGGTGTCCTTGCTCTTGCTTGATTGTGGCAAACAGGCGTGAGAGGTCTGCCAGATTGGAAACATCGCTTTGAACACCTGTGACATTTTTACCGATCGCTTCCACGGCGGCATCCAGTTCAGTTTGGCGACGACCTGTAATGAAGACATAGGCACCTTCAGCGACAAAGCGCTTAGCAGTGGCAAGACCGATGCCGCTGGTACCGCCGGTGACAAGAGCGATTTTTCCTTCTAGTTTGTTCATTATAATGAGTCCTGTGATTGTTGAGCTTGAAAGAGTTGTCCGACTGCTGTTCTAATAACTATACCGAACGAACGGTATATATTTAATGTACCGTTCGTTCGGTTCAATGTCAAGAGAAAACTTCTTGCCTTGCAATAGCCCAAATTCCTGGTATCTTCGTCTCCAGGCGATCATTGACTGGGATAAATCGGCATGTATTCAGTGCCACACCAGCATCGTTTCCCAGCCAGAACTATTTGTTACTGGTGAAAAAGTTGTTAACCTAGCACGTCGCTGCCCCGCTCGGTTGTTTCCACACCGCAGCAGCATAGAGCGAGTTCTCAAAATCGGGGGCAATATCGCCTGTGATACGTGCCTCATGATGCGCCCAGTCCTCAAAGAACAAGTCGTGACTGATGCGCGATACTATTGCAGGTACGTCGCGACGGATGCTGTGGATGTCACCAACTGGCAAGCCGAAGCTGACCAAACCAGCAGGATTAAATACGTGAATGTCTTTCAGATAAGGGGCAGTGCCAGGTACTTTTTCTTGGTATTCGTGGGCGCTACCGAGGTAAGGGTGCATCCCCAAATTGTCGTCGCGCAGGTCTTCTGGTGGCTCGTAGCGATCGCGCCAAAGGGCAATATGCTGGGCAAAGTCGGCTAGTTCAGGACGCTTTGTTGGGTCAACGAAGTAACCAGTGCCAGCGATCGCAAAATCAAACTCGAAAACATCATCGTTTACCTGGATGGCAATACGTTCGCCCTTGGCGGCGGCTTCCGCATCGCCCATTTTCCGTACCGATTTCCAGGGTGCAGATAGGTGGATGTGAAAGTTCGGGAAAGCGATCGCTCGCTTAATCGAGTTCGGTGGTGGCGCGGTGCCTGCTTGATGAAAGCGCCAAGCCTGGAACCAGCGGGCTGCATCGGGTAGTTGGGGATAATTGTCGTAAACGCCAGGGTAATCCCGTACCCGCAGTACTGACAGAGATGCGATCTCCGATCGCCGTACAAACAGGTGTACTGCCTTAGCTCCCGATTCCAACGCCACTCCTGCTGCATCGAAAGCTGAAGCCGCCGCACCCAGCACCGCCACAGTCTTACCGCGCAGTGCTTCAAAATCGATGGCATCGGCGGTATGTGCGTACAGCGTGCGTGGTAAGTCAGCCAGTACTGGAGGTATGTATGGACCACCAGTGCCAGCTACGCCATTAGCGAAGATAATTTTGCGCGTAGTCTCTACCTGCGGGACACCGTTTACCTCAAGGTGCAGTCGGAAGAAACCTGCGTCTGGCTCAATCCGCACCAACTTCGTCCGGTAACGAACCTGGATACCGAGGAAATGCCGATACCAACTGAGGTACTCAGCCCAAGCCACCCGTTCAATGCGATCAATCTCCGCGTAGGCTGCCGCACCGTGCCGCGCTTCGTACCAGGCTTGGAAGGACAATTCTGGGATTCCTAGTTCTGGACCCGGCAGATTTTTCGGCGTGCGGAGCGTTCTCATCCGCGCTCGCGTCAGCCACACGCCTGCATGAGCCTCGTCATCGGCTGTATCGATCTCCGTCACGCGACCGATGCCAGCACGCCGTAACGCAAAGACAAAGGTGCTACCGCTGCCGCTGCCACCTATTATAGTGACATTGTGATCGATGCCAGGGCGATCAGGTACCCAGTTTTCGGGATCGGGACCGAGCAGGCGTAGTGCCTCGCGGGCAGCAAAATCGAAATCGGTCGTTGTTGTCATGTCAATCTCCTGAGATCTCGTCGCGATGGATGGAAAAATCGGAATAGCAGACAATTAAGCTGTTACTAAGTTCTGATTCGCGGGTGTGGATTTGCTACTAAGCGTGTTCTCCGCAACGTGGGTGGTCAGAAAGCAGCGAATATGAGCTGCGATCGCCTCTCCGTCTTCCTCCAGAGCAAAGTGCCCGGTATCGAACAAATGAAACTCAATATTCTGCAAGTCGCGTTTGTAGGCATGGGCTCCCTCTACTAAAAAGCCCTGGTCGTTTTTGCCCCACACCACCAGCGTTGGCGGTTGATACTGACGAAAGTAGGCTTGCCATTGCGGATACAGCAGCAGATTGGAATGGTAGCTGTATTTCAATGCCAGTTGAATATCTAGGTTGCCAGGGCGATCGAGGAGGGCTTGATTCAGAGTCCAAGTATCGGGACTGAGGGCTTCTAAATTTCTGGCTCCCGTGGTATAATACCATTTCGCGCCCTTGATAGCTAGAGCCTGACGCACCCGCTCAGTATTTTCGGGTGTCTTGTTCTGCCAAAAATCTCGCATTGGTTGCCAGAAATCACCTAGCCCTTCCTCGTAGGCATTGCCATTTTGCACGATCAGTGCCTCTACCCGCTCTGGATGCTGCGTGGCAAGACGATAGCCAATGGGAGCGCCATAATCCATCAGGTAAAGACTGTAGCGTTTCAATCCAATCGCATCGATAAAGCCTGCGATTACTTTGGTGACATGATCAAAGGTGTAATCAAATTCATCTACCGCAGGCATTGAACTATACCCAAAACCAGGATAGTCAGGTGCAACCAAATGGAATTGATCCGCAAGCGCAGGAATTAAATTGCGGAACATATGGGATGACGTTGGGTAGCCATGTAGCAGTAAAATTGTTGGATGATCACGGGAACCCGCTTCACGATAGAAAATATCTAAACCATCAATTGAGGCTGTGCGATATTTGGTCATGCGGTTGCTCCTTGTATGACACCACTGCCTAAGTGTTGTTTCAAAAACGCCAAGGTGCGATCATGTGCTAATTCTGCAGCTGCTTGGCGATAAGCGGAACTACCCGCACGACTAAATCCGTGGCTCACTCCTTCATAGTGATAGATGGTTACCAGGGGGTTGTCTTTCAGCTCTTGCTGAATGCTTGCTTGAGCGTTCGGCGACACATACTCGTCGTTTTCACCCATGTGCAACAGCAGTGGTTTCTGAATCTTTGTCGCCTCTGCTAAATTCTTGTCAAGGTCAACACCGTAGTAACTCACATTGGCATCTGCATCGCTACGGGTCGCCATAAAATATGCCAGTTTGCCACCCAAACAAAAGCCCAGACTGCCGACCTTGCCTGTGCTGCTGGGATGCTGCCGCAGAAAAGCCAGACTTGCCTTCAGGTCTTCTACGCCGCTATCTACATCAAACGCTTGGAGTAGCTCAAAGCCTTTAGCCCACTGCTCCTTAATTTCAGAATCAAGCTGCACACCCGGTTCTAACCGCCAATACAAATCTGGCACGAGCACTAGATAGCCTTCTTTAGCATAATCATCAGCCGTCTGGCGCATATTTTGATTGACCCCAAGAATTTCCTGAATCAACACAATCCCTGCACTAGGCTGAGTACTGGGTACTGCTAAATAGGCGCTAAAACTGCCTCCAGACAAGGCTGGAATGGTTACATTTTGAGTTGTCATAGTTTCCTGTTGCACAGATGTGTACTGATTGCGTCCAATTAAGGCAAGGTTCCGGGAGAACCCAGAAGTTCGTCGCCAACCTCGGCAGAAATACGGTCATACAGCGCCATGTCTGCTGGTTCTGTTTCCTCCACCGTTCCGACGGTTTCAACCACCCGAGCAAAAGCACTGGGCGCAGCAACAACCAACCCACGAGCTGGCTTATCGCCGACCGTGGCGACCACATGAGGGGTGCTTGGAGAAATTAGATAACTGTCACCGGGTCTTAGCACCACCTTGTTCTCACCTGCCCAGACTGTGAACTCCCCGGACAGCACATAGAGTTGTTCGGAATAGCGCGTGTGGCGATGGAGAGGTGTTTGTGTCCCAGGTGGGAAGTAGCCTTCGATCAGATCGTACTGGCCTCCGGTTGTAGTGTGATCCGCGAGGATGGTGAGACGAGTGCCAAATAACCAGAGAGTCTGTGTCATGATGTTCCTATTGGTAAGTAATTTGTGTGACCAATACTCAAGCTTCTGACTCAAATTGAGAAAGCGTTCATGAATGGCGCTGACTTAATAGCAAGTCAGCGGCCACACTTTGCGCTGATTACGCAAGGATGGGTTGTAGTCGTGACGAGAGAAATTGCGTGATGTAGTTTGCGATCGCATTCCCTTCCTCTTCCAGAGCAAAATGTCCGGTATCAAGTAAATGTAACTCAACGTCTTTGAGATCGCGCTGGTAGGGATAAGCACCTTCAGCCGGGAAGATGTAGTCGTTCTTACCCCAAACAATTAGGGTGGGGGGTTGATATTTGCGGAAATACTCTTGCCACTGTGGGTATAATGGTGGGTTGGTGCCATAGCTATAAAGCAGCGCCAGTTGAATCTCACCGTTTCCGGGGCGATCAAGGAAGAGTTGATCCATGTTCCAAGTATCTGGGCTGATCGCTTCAAGATTGCGAACGCCGTTGGTATATTGCCACTTCGTTGCTTCCAAGGTGACAAGATATTTGAGTTTCTCCGCATTCTCAGGCGAACGGTCTTGCCAGTATGCTTTGATCGGGTCCCAAAATTCGCGCAGACCTTCTTCGTAAGCATTCCCGTTTTGCACAATCAGAGCTTGCACTCGCTCTGGATGTTTAGCCGCAATCCGATAGCCAATGGGAGCACCGTAATCCATCACGTAAAGGCTGTATTTCTTGAGATCGATTGCGGCAATAAACTTCTCCACAATTTCAGCTAGGTGATCAAACGTGTAGTCAAACTCATTCACGCTTGGCATCGAACTATTGCCGTAACCAGGATAATCGGGTGCAACCACATGGAAGCGATCGGCAAGCGCAGGTATCAGATTACGGAACATGTGAGATGAGGTAGGGAAGCCATGCAACAACAGAATAGTTGGATTATCGCGAGAACCAGCTTCTCGATAAAAGATATCTAAACCATCGATTGAGATTGTGTGAAATGTAGTCATGAATTTACTCCTTGTAAGTTTGTAAAGGTTTAAACGCTCACATCCGATTGTGCCTGTGGTGATGATGAGCATGATCCATTGCATATTTGGGATGATTCATCATTCGCAGCATGTCTGGTTCACCTATCTTAAAAAAGCGGCGTTGCTCAGACCGTGACAAGATCAGCAGGCGTGATTGTACTGGACTGTACTCCTGTTAGAATACCAAGCAATTTGCTGGTGTCGCCCATGTTAAGCTGAATTAATGTGTCATTTTGCTGCATCCCTGTCCCCTGAAAGATTATCAGTTGGTCAAACGGGATGTTGTCTAGCTCAATCTGATCTTGTCCCTGTGTGAAGTCAACAATCGTATCTGTCTCGTCTCTGGTTAATCTAAAGCGATCGCTCCCTTCGCTGCCTACTAGCGTATCCTGGTCGTATCCTTCCATCAGTAAGTGACCTGTCAATGGATCTGTTTGCTGGGCTGAAGCCGATTCCGGATCAATATAGCTCATCGCTTTGTTCCAGACCACACCTCCCACGTATCGACCCATTTGCCGTCCCACCAAATCTCCATCTTCAAAGTGGATGCCACCATAGCGACGGGAAATTCCTGCTTCATCGGCTGCATCGCTAAAAGTATCCCAGTGCAGCGTCACATCCGTGTCGTGCCCAGGTTTATCGGGTAAGCCAGAAACGCCTGCAGGCTGAGTATAAGAAGCATTAAACGCATCACTTCCGGTAAACCGTCTCAGCGCTTCTGCCGCTGCCCCACTAAAGGCACTGTGTCCAGAAACGTATTCGGACCAAGGCGGGGTCTTCAAGTAAGGAGTCCAGCCTGGATCATACAAAGATTGAATCACGCTGATGGGACGCTCGGAATCGTAGACGAGTTTAGTATCCCAGGAGGAAATCGTAGAATCGAACAGCGCGTTGTTCAGCACAAAAAACATCTTGGCATCATCGTCCAGGTCGTGGTTATCCCGATTGGAGATGGCTTCAGCAAACCGATTCCAGGTGCCGATCGGGGTTTCAGTTCCAGGTAGTTGTGCCCAGAATTCGGCAATGGTTTTTTGCTTATCAGTTAGATTTTGGCTGATCTCGTAGACATCTTTTGCCTGCTGCTTGTAGCCGTCTGGGTCAGATTCAATCGTCTTTGGACCAACCACTGGACGAAATTGCTCACCCGACTCCAGCGCAAACGGCTTAACCATTCCCCACTGGGGCGTGAGGAACTGTTGAGCTACCATGCCGCCCTTGCCGTCTGAAATTAGCTGCGGCTGCCAGCGATCGGGGTGACTAAAATTGTCTGGCGTATTCACTGGCTGATAGTTCGTGTAGTCAGAGTAGGCACCGGGATGCAAATCGCCTAATTGGTTCGAGCCATCATGCTGGCGGGCTTCCAGGATTTCTCTTGCAGCAACGTTGCCAATTCCCGTTGCAGTCGTGGTGTCCGTGGAAGTATCAGCGGGGTCATAGCCGAGTTGGGTCATCAGGGGATCAAATCTGGCGGTATCGTTAGGAAACAACGCGGTTAAAGCCCGATAAGCCGCATAGCTAATTGCTGTCTCTTTGTTTTCCTGCGTGTTTTCCGATTCAGGGCGCTGCGCCGGATCGTTAGGCTGTGTCCCAACCGCAACTGGATCATAAGCTGCCCAGGCATCGAAGATGGCAGTTTGCACGATCGCCAGCGTGCGTGCTGCCACGGTTGGTCCTGTATCCGTATCATGAATCGCATCCGAGGCAACGTTGTTCCACTGAATCACGACATTCGGATCGGGACTTGCTTCGATTGGCATACCGCCAGGACCCACTTGAATTGTATCGCTCATGCAAAAAACTCCTTGTTCAAGGTTTTGTATAATGCTTTGGCTCAGTTAAAATGACTGAACCGATTCAAATTACGGCAAATTAATCTATCTCACATCCTGACGACGACTCTGCTCCTGGAAGTAGTTGCGCCAACTTTCGGGTAAAGCTTCAAGTTGAGCAGCTCGGTGAAGTAGCTCTGGATTGTTCTGCTCACGGGTATAGAGTTGAGTGATATCGGCAACCGTGATTTTGTTATCATCCCGGCTTACCAACTCTAGAGTGTCTCCAGCTCCAACTTCGCCCTCTTGCAAAACACGGAAGTAAAATCCGGTTCGACGACTGGCGAGAAATCGTTTAACCATATCAGGTCGTCCAAACCGAATCCCAAGTTTGTAGCAGGGTAAGCGAGGTTGTGTCACCATCAGTTTTACAGTGCCGATCGCAAAGCGATCGCCAATGTTCAGTTCCTCTTCTCTCAGCCCAGTGGTCGTGAAATTTTCACCAAATATGCCTAGCGGCAGTTCTGTGCCAGGCAATTCACCCCGCCAGTAATCGTAATGCTCGAACGGATAGACATAGATTGCTTTGTCTAATCCTCCATGAACGGTTAGATCAGCTTGTCCGTCACCGTCTAAATTGAGCGAACGCACCATCAGGCGTTTGCTGACTGGTTCTTTGAAAATTCCAGTGCTAACTGTTTTGTCTTTCCAGGTCACTTCACGCGGAAGTCCGACGTTGACAGAGATAAGTTTCATATTTAGCTCCAAAGTTTTGGATTACATTCAATTACGGTAGCCAACATGGGATATCGAAAAAATGAATGAGTTGTTTATTGGAGTGTTTGATTGATTAAAGGTGCAATGACCGCGATGTTTTTGACCAACTCATCCGAGAGAGAGAACCGCTGTTTTAAGTAACCAGGATCGTTGTAACTCAGCCACACCTTGCCGTCAGCCGCTTCCCATGCCAGTACTTTCAGGGGTAAATCCAGAGCGATCATCGGTTCTGCAAGCATGAGCGGTGTTCCAGCTTTAGGGTTGCCAAACAGCAATAATTCCGTCGGACGTAAGCTTAATCCAACTTTTTCGGCTTCCGCCTGTTGATCAATGCGGGCAAAAATGGTGATGCCTTTTGCCTGAAGGATAGCTTCTAAGCGATCAATGGTTTCGGTTACTGAATATGGGCTGGGCTGACTGATGATGCCGTTATTTGCATGCATAACAACAGTGAACTCCTCAACGGTTTTGGTGATGGGTATTTTTAGAGCATTTCAAATCTGTGCCATACCACCATCGACAAACAGCTCGATGCCGTTGACAAAGCTGCTGTCGTCACAAGCGAGAAAGACAACGGCTTTGGCAATCTCATCAGGCGTGCCGACTCGTCCCAGGGGGATGGTGCTGGCTTGGCTGTCCACGAATTCCTGCAACTGCTCATCACTCAGTCCCAAGTGATCGTAACCAGGAGTCGGAACCACGCCAGGACTAATGGCGTTAATCCGGATCTTGCGCTCTTTAAGGTCGAGTGTCCAATTACGGGCAAACGAGCGCACGGCGGCTTTGGTTGCGCTGTAAACACTGAAAGCTGGGGTACCCACAGTAGAAGCAGTCGAGGCATTCAGAATGATGGAAGCGCCTTCTGGCAACAGAGGCAGTGCCTTTTGCACGGTGAACAACAGACCTTTGACGTTAATATTGAACGTTTTGTCAAAGTGTTCTTCGGTGATTTCGCCGAGTGGTGCGATTTCACCAATACCAGCATTGGCGAAGACTACATCGAGGTGTCCTTGCTCTTGCTTGATTGTGGCAAATAGGCGTGAGAGATCTGCCAGATTGGAAACATCGCTTTGAACACCTGTGACATTTTTACCGATCGCTTCCACGGCGGCATCCAGTTCAGTTTGGCGACGACCTGTAATGTAGACATAGGAACCTTCGGCGACAAAGCGCTTAGCAGTGGCAAGACCGATGCCGCTGGTGCCGCCGGTGACAAGAGCGATTTTTCCTTCTAGTTTTTTCATTTTGGATGAATTCTGTGGTTGTTAAATTTGAACCTGAACAGAACACTAGGATTGAGCGGAATGCGACGGCGGAAGAATGGTAACGCCATACTGAGGCGCGAGCAGCATCACTTTCTCAAGATCCGCAGTTGTAACTGGTGGCGGCGGAGCATTAGGATCTTCCACTTTTGTCCCGATCGCTGCAAAGAATTTCTCAATTCCAGCAGGGGTTGCCCAACATAACATTTTAGCAGGCTGTGAGCCGATATTGGTAAACTTGTGGAGTTGACCAGGAGGGGAGTGCAGGAAAGTTCCTGGTGTCGCAACGACAGTGCGATCGTCAAGCTGAAACTCTACGTCTCCGTCTTCAATGAAAAACGCTTCAGCTTCTCGGTTGTGAATATGGGGCGGTGTGCTGTTGTGGGGTTGAATCACTAGTTCTAAAAGCGCGTAATTGGCATTGGTTTCTTCGCTGACTGCCTTAAAAGTATACAAATCACCCAACACCCAGTATGAGTCACCTTGACCCGGTTGCAATACGATTCCATTTAATTGAGTCGTCACCATAATCATTATCCTTGTTTCAAATGTTCTTTGCGAAATGGTTCAATGACAATTTTTGGGTCGATTGCTACTGAGCTTCCAGGTATTACTGAACGGCGGCTAACCCTTGTTTCACTTTCCTGAAGAACTGATTGGGTTGTTCAAACCAGGAAAAATGGCCCGCCTTCTCAATCAGAATGAGCTTGGAGCCTGCGATCGCCATATGCAGTCGATGGGCATGGAGTGGTGAGCAAATAAAGTCATGGCTACCAACTACAACCAGGGTCGGAACACCGATCTCTCCAAGCCGCGACATCAGATTGGTTTTGTTCCACTGGCATTGAGCAGAACCTTTGAACGCATCCACAGACATTGATGTTGCAGCATGGTGAGCCGCATTCAGCTCGAGATTGGCAACATCGTAGTAATAGAATGGTAGGATAGTTTGGGTAAACGTCGCTAGGGCTGCATCTGACTCTGGCATATCCTGACTCGTGAATGCTTGGTAGGCAAGGTCAAACCAGGGTTCATGCTGGCGTTCCTGCATACGCGCTTCCATATCAGCGTGCGACTCCTCATCTTGGAAGCTTACTGCGTCGAGAAGTATGAGGCCAGCACAATGCTCAGGGTACTGTAAGGCATAATAGAGCGCGTGACGGCCAGCTTCAGAATGCCCCATTAACCAGACGCGATATTGCCCTAATTGCTGGCGGAGTGCATCGACATCGGCAGCAAAGTGATCGTAGGTATATGCATTTGCTTCCGTCGGTCGCTGAGAATGACCCGTGCCGCGTGTATCAAGATAGACGAGGGTGAACATCGCTTCGAGCGGGGTCAATGTCCCTAAGTACAGCTCGGAACCCGGTCCCCAGCCTGGAGTCGGCATGATACAGATGGGACCGGTACCGGAGACTTTGTACCAGAGCTTGAGCCCTTGAGAACTGACGATCGCTTCTTTTGTTTGCAACACAGTACTTTGCTCCTTGTTGTGAGGTGAGGATTAATCCCAGTACAATGAACTACCCACCCTTACTGCGTAGAAGGGCGGGTTTCTACATCCAGCCCAGCAAGAGTAGATTTCTGACGCTTCGCGCGTCCCAGTTGCTTCAAGATCACCAGCAGTTTTGCTAGTACCTGAAGTAGAGCTAACGACATTTACTCGTCTACGTTAGCGAAGCGGCGCGTTAGCGCGGCTCGTTCCAAACCCCGGTAGTATTCCTTTCGCCCAATAAAGCATCACTTCGGCAGCCGCTATATCCCTATCCTACGTATATCCACACTCGACGCATTGATGAACTCTTTGACTCAATGTCTTTTTGTGTTGATACCCACATTTGGGACAAGTCTGGCTTGGCTTCACTTTCTTTGTCGGAACTTCGACGAACACCCCACCTGTCTGTTCTATTCCGACGCCTCAAGTTCATTGGGCTTTGAGCGGGCGGTTGTGACGACTGTTGCACCAGCTTGCCTCAGATGTTTGACAATAGCTTCGCCTATGCCTTTGGTTCCGCCTGTCACCAGCGCTCTCTTGCCGGATAACTCGTTAGGGTTAATTTGGATCGTTGTCATTTGCCTAAGGTTCTCATTTGGGTGTTGAGATGTGACGTCTGCGCTTGCTGCCTGCTTACAATTTTGAAAACAGCAGATTTAACCCTTCGGTCATGGTAGGATGAGTTAACACGCCATCGCGCAGAACGGTGTAAGGCATCTGAGCCTGCATCACCATCTGCACCGTCGAAATCACTTCACCCGCTTCATGACATAAGAGTGAACATCCCAAAATACGTCCTGTCTCGGTATCGATAATCGCCTTCAGTAGTCCATCAATTTGACCAAATGTTCTCGCTCGCGGAATGGCTGACGCATCCAGCTTAGCGACTCGGATGGCATATCCTTGTTGCTGCGCTTCGGTTTCAGTCAGACCCACATGCGCCAGTTCTGGATCAATGAACAGACAGGAGGGAACTAAGCGATCACGTGTGCTGCGGTTGCTTCCATCAATCAAATTCGCTTTGATAATACGATAATCGTCGAGCGACGCATGGGTATATTGCGGTCCCCCATTGATATCCCCTAACGCCCAAATCCCTGGTATGTTTGTCTCTAGGCGATCGTTGACTTGAATAAATCCACGTGCATCGGTTGCCACACCAGCAGCGGCTAAATTTAAAGTATCGGTTGTTGGCGCACGACCAACGGCAACGAGTAAATGTGAACCCTGGAGGCGAATTTCACGCTCACTCACCTGGAGCTGAAGAGCGGTTTCATTACCAGAGTGCTCAACCTTCAACACCTTCGCGTTCAGTAGAAAGTTAATGCCGTCTCGTTCCAGCAGGGTTTGCACCGCGATCGCAATGTCTGGATCTTGCTGCGACAGGATTTGCTCACTGTGTCCAATCACGGTGACGCGAGCGCCAAAACGCCGGAACATCTGGGCAAACTCCAAACCAATGTAGCCGCTACCGAGAACGATCAGGTGCTCAGGCAAGTGTTCTAGCTCCATGATCGACTCACTCGTCAAAAACCCGGTTTCTTTGAGTCCCGGTACGGGTGGAATTAACGGTCGTGTGCCTGTATTGATAAAGAAATGTTCTGCGGTGAGGTACCGAGTCTTTCCCTCAGTGGTTGTCACCTCAATGGTTTTTTCAGCCACAAACCGTCCCATCCCAATAATCAACTCGTGACCCAAAGCTGTTTCTAGATTGTGCAAGTTCATTGCACGCATGGATTGCACAACCGACCGTTTCCGTTGGATTACCGCTGCTAAATCAACAGTGGGTGCATTGGCTTTCACACCATAAGCGGCACTGTTTCGCACTGTATTAGCTACCTCTGCACTCGCTACCATCGTTTTGGTGGGAATGCAGGCGACATTAATGCATCCACCGCCAATCATGCTTAAGCTACGTTCAACCAGAGCGGTTTTACGTCCGTCTGCAACCAAGGCGGGTGCCAGTGTTTTACCTGCTTTGCCACCGCCAATGATAATAGCATTGTACTGTTCTGCATTCATGGCTTTCCTCATGTGTTTGATGGTGTAAATCTAGACAAAACCAACTTGTTGATCGCTCGTCCAGTTTCCAGTTGAGCATGGACTTTGACAAGATTCTGCGGATTTAAATCAGTGAACAGCTACCTACGCAGTGACGTCTGCGGGCGCTTTGGGGGATTTAAACTCGCCCTCCGGGTTCGCCACTTGCTCTACTTGGGGAAACCCCAAGACCGCAGTGGCTCACCACCAACGCTTATGCCTACGGCAGGTCTCTTGACGAACGGTCCAATTGGTGTGGTGTTTCCCCCAACGATAAAACTGATAACTGGTAACTGTTAAAGCACCCAAATGCTCACTCATTGTGGTTTGGATGACCTGTTGCTCCACTAATGTAGAAACTTTGTTTAACAATTCATGTTGAGCTTTTATATCATCGGTTTCATACATAGAGCAAGTAAACATAAACTCCCAAACAAAAGTCACACTTTTGTTCTTGAGCAAATTCATGTCGATGGGATGTTCTGTTTCAACTAGTTGTTCGCAATAGCGCGTGTGGCTATGGAGGGGTGTTTATAGCACAAGCCGGACAATTGGGACACTTTCGTGTCCTAGCCTCTACTTTCTTTCGTAGAAATAGTCCGGCTTGATCTTGCCCTTAAGACACTCGGGCATCTCGCTCGAGAAGCAGAGCACCGCACCGAGGGGACGATGATGGATAGCAAGATGGACAATTAGACCGTCTGGGTTCTTGATGAGGATTGTCACGCCAGAAAGGGGCTGTCCGCCGAACGCGGAAGCGTTCCACTCCAAATATGTTTGCTGAGCGCTTTTGACTTGATGAGTGAAGGTGAGCGCCTCGTAAACTTTGCTGGCGGTAGCCATAACACTTTTCACGCAATCCCGCTTGATCAACGGGCGGACAAACACGCTGGCTTCAAAAGTGACGTTGTCGGTAAAAGCGTCTGCGAATGAGTTTTCCGACTTATCGGCGAAGGCTTGAGTCCAGATCTGCATTTGGATGTCGGTCGTGGTGTTGCTGGTCATGTAGGATATACCTGAGAGATGAGGGGCAGCCTGATGTTGACGATCTGCGCTAGGAAGTTTTCCAGCATCGCCTCATGTGGGGGGTAGATCTCCGGGCGCACCCAGAATTTCGTCGCCAATCTCAGCGGAAATGCGTTCAGTTAGCTCCATGTCCGATGGTTCTGTCTCATCCAGCGTCCCCACTGCTGCAATCAGTCGAGCAAAGGCACTGGGCGCAGCAACGACCAAACCACGAGCTGGCTTATCGCTGAGCGCAGCGACGACGTGAGGTGTGCCAACCGGGATCAGGAAGCTTTCACCCGCGCTTAGCACAACCTTGTTCTCACCTGCCCAGACTGTGAACTCCCCGGACAGCACATAGAGTTGTTCGGAATAGCGCGTGTGGCGATGGGGAGGAGTCTGTGAGCCAGGTGGGAAGTAACCTTCAATCAGATCGTACTGACCTCCGGTCGTGGTGTGATCGGCAACGATGGTGAGGCGAGAGCCAAAAAACCAGAGTGATTGTGACATCAGATTGCTCCTAATAATTAATGACTTGTGTTATCAGCAGTAATTGAAGAAGTGCGATGTACTCTTAGTACATCCTGGGACTCACCCAACTGCTGTTCTAACTCGGCAATCCGAGCTTGCAGGGGAGCCATCATCGCTTCAACTTCTGTTTCTGAATAACGGATGGGAATATGCTGGTGACAATTCTCGCTGGTGGCTTCCACGTGGAAGAGGATAGCGCGTTCAATTACGGCAGGATAATCTGGAACTCGTAGTCGTTCAATTAATGCTGAATCCCCTTCAACATATTCAGCTGTTCCCCAAATCTTGATGCGTTTGCGATGACGATAATCCATCAAGAATAAAAACGCTTTGTCATTGCCAGACAAATTGCCCACCGTGATGTACTGCACATTCCCAGAAAAGTCAGCAAAGCCGAGGGTTTTCTCATCGAGCACCTTCAAGAAACCGGACGGTCCGCCCCGAAACTGGATATAAGGATAGCCATTAGAACTGACGGTTCCCAAGTAAAACCCATCAAGTTGTGCGATGAATTCCTCAATTTTGGGAGTAATGGAATCATTGTCAGGACCATTAGCAATATAGCGTTCATAGGTCTGCCGTGAACCCCGTTGTTCTTGTGCGGCTTGTACAAGAGGCGTAAAAGCAATTTCTCCAAACTTACGTGGCATATACCCTCCTTACGCTGCAACAGGCTCTGCAATACCAATCATGCCGACAAAACCAGGAAGATGTTTGACGCGCTCGATCCAAGCAAGCACATTTGGGTAATTGTCTAGGAAAATTTTACCATCGGGAGCGAGGGCAACGTAAGGGAAGACTGCTACATCGGCGATCGTCGGACGTTCTAACTCCAGCCATTCCCGATTTGCTAAATGATCGTTTAATTGAGTCAAGATGAACTCTGCCTTCTGATTGGCGCGTTCTAGGTTGATGCTGGTCGCTTTGAATAGGTAGTACAAACGTGCCGCTTCTGGACCTTGCCGAATTTCTCCCGCTGTAGTCGATAGCCATCGAATCACACGGCTCATCGGTTCTGCCTCTGTTGGCAACCAGGATTCACCACCATACTGCCAAGCTAGGTAAACAAGAATCGCTTGAGCATCGGGTATAACAGTATTTTCATCAACCAAGACTGGCACTTGCCCAAACGAATTCAGTGCTAAAAATTCAGGCTGTTTGTGCGCCCCTGCCAACAAATCGACTTTAATCCACTCGTATTCTAAGCCCAGCAAGGAGAGCATTAATTTTGCTTTGTAGCTGTTGCCAGAGAGTTCGTAACCATAGAGCTTAATCATGGGTTAGTCCTCCAAATTAGATAGAACCAAATCAGAAAAGAACGGACAATGAGCCGGGAGTGATTCCCGCAAAAAGTAGAAACAGAGAGTTAAGCTCATCCGCTTATACCAGTCGCCTGCTGTTGGGAAACAAGGACTGCATAGCGCTGGTTCACCGCGTTCCTCTGCGTTTCAAAACGCTACGAATGAATGCAAAGCTGTACTTAGTATTACTGGGTTGAAGGCAATTCATAAACACTCTCTACTTCGATAACTGTACCGTTCGTTCGGTATAAGATGACTGTACCGGACATTTAGTACAATGTCAACAGAAACTTTAAGCTTATAATAAATGCCTAAAGAAACTTATATTCCCTGTCTGATGCGCCTGTTTCGGCAGTATGGCTACGATGGCGCAACTCTATCCAAGATTTCTCAAGCAACGGGATTAGGCAAAGCTAGCCTTTACCATCACTTCCCTGGCGGCAAGGATGAGATGGTTGAAGCAATGCTAGATTATCTTGAGTGCTGGTTAGACCAAAATATTCTGCAAACACTCAACAGCCGAGGCGAACCTTTATCTCGCTTGCAGCAGATGTGCGATCGCCTGAATGAAGTCTACGAAGGGGGAAAACAACCTTGCTTATTTGCGATTTTGCTATTGGGTTCCGCCCGCGATGTCTTTCATGACCGAGTGAAAGCAATTTATCGGGTCTGGATTGATGCGATCGCCACCGTGCTAATTGAGTGTGGTATGAATGAGAGACTTGCCCAGCAGCATGCAGAAGATGCGGTTACCGCTATTCAAGGCTCATTGATTATATCTCAGGGATTGGATGATGCATCTGGGTTTGTGCGGCTGATGCAGCACCTACCAGAACAACTGTGCAAAGGTACGTTGCCTTAGCTCGACTTCATCCGTGCTTTTATCCCAAAAATACACAACAGCTTCATCTTTGTTTATTGTAAATTAAGTGTTCTTTTAAATAAAGAAGGCATTCATGCGGTCAACGTCAGAGAGGAAAGTCTCGATCGCTGCGATCTTATTGTCCTTGAGCCGACATACCGTAGCCAGATACTGGTCGAGTGTGCGATCGCCCTGCCGCGCAGTATTGTGCAAAGACAGGGCTACATTGTCTCGGCTGACGAGAATATGCAGTAACTCGAAGTTAAGCCCATAGCCTGCAATTTTGCGGGCGCGATCAACTACTGCATCAGCTCCGTTGGCAGTGCCTGAGATCGTGTTGTCACCTGGTAGCGTCCACTGTGCATCGTCAGTGAGGAGGGCATGGATTGCACTCCAATCGCGTGCGGCGAGTGCAGCGTGAAAACGACGGGCGATGTCAAACTTCGCATTGTAATCGGTCACTTGTGCAACGACTCCTGCTTGAGAAAGTGGTTTCATTGTCATGATTATTGTTCCTGTTCAAAACACCGGGTTAGGCAAGTAGGCGCAACGATTCCTCCCAGAGGCGATCGGCGTTGTCCGGGTTGAGGGCGTACGGGGCAACACCGCTTATATAGCCATTGCCGTTTGCGACGATGGTGGCTTCGTTGCAGTCCTCGAAGTAGCGCCCGCCGATGCCCTCCAACAACGAGGAGGTCGCCAGCAGAACAGAGGTCGCCGCACCCTGCTCCGGTGTTTTCTGCTGGTCGGGTGCGGTTAAGGGCTTACCGCCGATGTGACGCTGGAGGTTGGTCGCGATTGCACCGGGCATCAAAGCATTGGCGGTGATGCCATCCTTGAACCAGCGCGCAGTGGCACCGATGGCAAAGAGGATATTTGCGGTTTTGGACTGTCCGTATGCCAACCAGGGGTCGTAGGGGCGAAACGCGAAGTGAATATCGTCGAATACCACTGGCGATATCAGATGACCACTGGAACTGACAGACACAATGCGCGCGGCACCATCCGCCGCCAGTGCATCGTGGAGTCCGAGTGCCAGGGCGAAGTGCCCCAGGTGATTGGTCGCGAACTGCATTTCCCAGCCTTCGGACGTGTGCTGTTCGGGTAATGCCATCACACCTGCGTTGTTGACGAGGATGTGCAGCGGTTCATCCCATGCAGCAACAAACGTGGCGATCGAGTCTTGATCGCTCAGGTCAAGCGGCGCGACATGAATATTTTGGTTCCCGGTGGTAGCGGTGATGTCAGCTGCCGTCTGCGCTCCAGCATCGGTATTACGTACAGCCAATGTCAGGATCGCCCCAGTACGAGCCAGTGCCCGCGCCGTTTCTACGCCGATGCCCGATGCCGCTCCGGTGATGATCGCCCGCTTGCCAGAGAGATCGATTCCTTTTACTACCTCAACGGCGGTGGAATGCCGCCCAAATGGTGTCGTGATCGGTGCCATAATGCGCTCCTTTACTAGTGTCAAATGTTCTATTTGCTTCTCCTTCACATCGGCGGATGAACTCTCACCAGCCGCTTCGGACCTACCGTCACTCAGAGACCATCATCGATTCCTAGATAGACGAGTGTGCTGGAGTTTGGAGGTTAAACTTATTGTGAATAGTTTGCGGCATGCGCCCTTTAATTAAATCCGCTGCCTTCTCGCCAATCATGATGGTCGGTGCGTTTGTATTTCCTGTAGTGATTGTTGGCATGATGGATGCATCGACAACACGCAGACCCTCAACCCCATGTACCCGTAATTCAGGGTCTACAACCGCCATTGGGTCGATGCCCATTTTGCAGGTGCCGACAGGATGCCATTCAGTGCTGCAAGCGTCACGGATGTAAGCTTCCAATGCTTCATCACTCTGAACGTCAACACCCGGAGCGATTTCCTTACCGCGAAACTCATCAAAAGCACTGGTCTGAAACAATTGGCGCATTAATTTAATTCCGGCAACGAGCTTTTGCACATCGGATTGACTTTGCAAATAGTTCATGCGTATCATTGGTGTGTCTTTAGGATTAGGCGAACGCAAACTCACACTCCCAATGTTTTGGAAACGGGTCAAAGAGACTGCACCCGTGAATCCAGAATCACAGGGGGCATAGCCAGGCGGTAAGAACTGAATCGGACCGCAGAAGAACTGCAAATCTGGTGCAACGTCGAGATTCCCCTCGCTGTGCAAAAACAATCCGGCTTCAACTCCATTACTGGTGATAGCAGGGTGTACATCTTGAGTTGCTTCGTATACTATAGAAACGAGAATGTGGTCTTGGAGGTTTTGACCGACCCCCGGCAAATCAGCCACGACAGAAATCCCCATCGCTTGCAGGTGTTCTGCATCACCAATGCCGGAAAGCAGCAGCAGTTTGGGCGAATCGAACGCCCCAGCACTTAAAATCACTTCCTGGTTGACCCTGACCTGGTGCAGCGTGCCCTCGTGCAGATATTCCACTCCAACGGCACGGGTACCCTCAAATAGCAACCGAGTTACCAACGCTCCAGTTGTTGTTGTCAAATTGGGGCGCTGAAAAATGGGCAGGAGGAAGGCAGCTGCAGCACTGTGCCGTTTACCATCCTTGACCGTCAATTGATAAGGTCCTGCACCTTCCTGCTGTATGGCGTTGAAATCAGGATTGTATTCATATCCCATTGTCACACAGGCATCTACAAAGCGTTGGGATACTACAGCAGGAGACATGACATTGGTCACGCTCAACTCCCCATCAACCCCGTGGTATTCGGAAGCACCTCGTTGCTGATGCTCAGATTTCTTAAAATACGGCAAGACATCTTGGTAACTCCAACCGGGATTTCCCAATTCCTGCCAGTGATCATAATCGTGAGAATTGCCTCGGACATACATCATGAAATTGATCGAACTGCTGCCACCCAAAACTTTGCCACGCGAACAAAGCATTTTGCGACCATTGAGGTACGGTTCGGGTTCAGAGAAATAGCCCCAGTCCACCTCAGAGCCGAGTAGACTCACCATTTTCGACGGGATGTGAATCTCTGGTTTCGTATCTGGGTTACCCGCTTCAAGTAGTAACACAGATGTGTCAGGGTCTTCTGTCAGACGGTTAGCGACCACACAGCCTGCCGAACCTGCACCAATCACAATGTAGTCATAGTGAGTCATGGAAATTCTCCTTCTTTGTTGTCTGCAAAGGATTAATGTAGTCACGAATGAACGGGAATTGATTGGTTTAAAGAGCGATCTGCGCTTCTCCCAAGGGGAGACGCCAAGGGATAACGCCGCAGCACTTCGTTATCGCTGAAACACTGCTGAGTCATTTGCTATTAGTACTGAAGTTATTGCGGAGTTTAACACTTTAACACTTCTTGTATAATAAATTTGCTGTTTCCGTTAATTGTGTCGAGTTACAATTAGTACTGAAGTTATTACGTTGGTTAGTTGTGTCGGTGAAGTAAAGCGCTGTATATACACAGCTTATGAATTCAACAATGTGAGTACCAGGCAAGATTAGTTAGTTAAGATGTAAATTAAGCAAGTTTGAAAGACAGCAGTTGAATCGCGGTCAGAACAATACCCAATAATGCACCAGCAATTGCCTGCGCGATGGTGTGTCGCTTCAGAACAATTCGTGCTTCACCCACTAGCAACAGCAGTAGATAGAAGGGAAGAATGATCGCGCTAAATCGATACGTGAGCGCAACCAAAGAGCAACCCATGCTTGCTGTATGAATACTGATTTTCCACCAGTACGAAATGATGGCGATAATCAATGTTTCTATGGCATAACACCACATTAAGCCCTGCATCAGCCGAGGTGCATGAGCGAACGATAAAGCGAGAAAACCAGTGAATAATACAATTGCAGCCACAACTAAGGGCAGAGAGCGCTGCTTGCGCTCAGGAATATCTGGAGAGTTAATCAGCCCAAGACGAATAAAGATGAACAGACACAAAATAATTAATCCGCAGGCAAACAGATCAGCAATTTCTGAAAACTGAATTTTTTCTGCCAAATTTAACTGTTGATCTGTTAATGCAAGTAGTGAAAAGGTAATTAATGGATTAATAACTGGGTTAAACACAGTCGAAATAATTTGTGCACTGGTTTTGTTCATCGTCCTAAAAGGCTCATAATTTTAGAAACGTTAACTTGAGGGGCTAAGTTTTTGAGCGGACTCGTGCGATCGCCATCCCTAACTCGCTTTGTAAGTATCATTAATTGGGATACAAAAAATCAGATTGGTAGCCCAGCTTAAGGCAAAATCAGGGGTTTAATTTTTTGTTCTGGACTCTCGAGGATTGCTATGTTCTCATAGCATCAAGCGGAGGGTAGGGTTCCGGGCGGACCGAGAGTTTCGTCACCGAGTTCGGCGGAAATGCGCTCAAGCACCGCCATGTCTGGTGTTTCTGCCTCAGAGAGCGTACCCACTGCTTTAATCAGCCGAGCAGGATCGCTTGGCGCATTGACGACTTAGATAGGTATAAACTTGGTGCATTTGTGCGTGAACGGCAGCTTCTAAAACAAGTGCTTCAAGCCTGCTTCAAATATTTCTCGAACCATCTCAACGCAGTTGTACTTGCAATCTCGAAGCCCTCTCCCTGGAAGCCGTCAAAGTGTCCGCCCTTCAAGATTGTGAGAGACTTCGGCTCCATCGCACGCGCATGGACAGCAGCGGTCAGGTCGGGAGATGCAAGAAAGTCCTTCTCGCCCACAATCAGGCATAGCGGGGTGGGAAAGATCGCCTCGATGTGAGGAACAGGTTCGTAATAGAGACAGTGTTCAATCGATTCAAAGGTGAGTCGATTTTCCCATGTTCCTTCGCTCGCGCTTTTGGTCGATTCAACCCAATTGAACGCATCGGGCGTCGCAAGGAAGCAGGGTTGACCGGGCGGGGCAACCAAGGGGAAGTAGTTCACCTCTGAGGTTTGATACCGTTTTATCCGGTCTTGTGAAAGCAGCTTCGTGAGTTCATCGAGTTCAAGTGGAGAGGTCAGGCGGCGGGAGTTGAGAAACGCATTTACTGTAGGCATCTGTGCCACGACTGCTTTCACGCGCGGATCAAATGCAGCCAGATGCAGCACGTGACCGCCGCTATAGGAGAAGCCCCACACACCTATGCGCTCAGGGTCAACTTCGCTTTGTAGCTGAGTCCACGTGATCGCATTGCGGAAGTCCTCATGCTGCTCGGCAGGGATGATTTGCCCACGAGGCTCTCCCTCACTGCCACCAAGGTAGCGATAATCGAATAGCGAGACGACAAAGCCAGCTTGAACGAAGAGCTCAGCAAACTGCGGCAGACCCATCTCTTTGATCAGCCCAATTCCATGAGCCATGACAATCGCCGGGCAGCGATCGCCGGATACGACTTTATCTGGAGTGTAAAACGTGACAGAGCACTTTAGACCTTTACTTTCAAAACTGGTTCTTCTTTGCATAGCTGCTTACTTTCTGATTTCTGGGATAGCTTCAGACGTAACGAACTGAAAGTTATTTGTTTTTCATAATGATTTGCCTATATTGTGGCTCGACTACCGTGAATCGAGATTGTCTTAGGGTGACGGATACCGTCAGCTTGAAAAGGATAAGTTTGTTGAAGCAACAAGGGCTATCTCTTGTACAATAGCAGTGAGTGCATGATGAAAAGAGAAATCGCCAAAAAAATCAATCTGATATCATGTCGGAATCAACACTTATAAAAAACGAAGAACTTCAGTAGCCTTCGGTAGCCTCTCCTTATTAAGAAGAGGTCTAATGACTTGCAGCGACAATGGCTGCCATCAACTGCTCGATATTCCAGCGACCAATATAGCGAATTCCATTAATAAATAGTGCCGGGGCAGTGGTGACTCCACTGTGTAATCCACTTTCGATATCTTCATTGATGCGATTGATGTACACTTGTTTAGACATATCTTGTAGAAATTGGCAAACATCAAGTCCTAGATTATTGGCATACTCGACAAGATCGCCGTTTTCCAACTTTTGTTGATAAGTACACAAAATGTCATGCATCTGCCAAAACTGACCTTGAGCAGCAGCCGCTTCAGCCGCTTCAGCCGCACGCTGAGCATGAGAATGGATTTGTATCTGCGGAAAATGACGGAAGATCAAGGACAAATAATTCTCTCCAAAAGAAACACTAAGCTGTCGTTGAATAACTTTAATCAGCCTATAAACATCTGCACTCTGAGAACATTCATAGTCCCCATACATCACCAGCACCACGGTGGCACTTAGCACACCTTGTATGTGATCTTGTGTTGAAGGTGGGACGAATAACGAACTGTGGTCACGGTCAGAACTCACTGATACCTCCGAGGGAAAGAATGCTCATCGCAACCGATCACCATACGACCCTCTTTCTGTGATCTGTGTAAAACAAATTTAGATTTTGCAACTAAATTGCTATCAATGTTTGCATGAATTCAATATATGCAATTGACTCGAACTTGTCGTCCACTAAGAGTTGAAACTTTTGCACAATAGAATGATTGATCAATCATTCCATCTCAAAATGGAAGGCTCGCTGCAACTCAAGTTGGAATCCTAATTCAAACCTTAGTACAATTGCTTACAAACTTACAAACTGACAATTCCTCGTCTAACTCCAACAATCACCGCTTGAGTACGATCATTGACTCCCAATTTACTTAAAATTCGATTAACATGAGATTTGACAGTACTTTCACCGATACTCAAAGCGGTGCCAATTTCTATATTACTCATCCCTTGGGCCATTAAACGGAGTACCTCTAGCTCTCGCTCACTCAGTTCTGGATTGCTCATTCGCTGCACCAGTTTTGCCCCCACGGATGATGGAATATACTGCTGACCGCGATGAACTGTGCGAATCGCACTTAGAAGCTCGTTAGATTTAGCATCCTTGAGCAGATAGCCTTGAGCACCTGCGTGCAATCCGCGATAAATATCTTCATCCCCATCGTAGGTCGTTAGCACAATAATTCGGGCAGGTTCAAATTCAGCACAAATCGTACTAATGGCTTCAACCCCTCCGACTTGGGGCATTCGTAAATCCATCAGCGTCACATCTGGTCGGAATTCACGAAAACACTCGATCGCCTGTTGTCCATCTTCTGCTTGAGCAATCACCGTCATTTCTGGATCGCGGTTAATGATGGTTGCCAATCCTTGTCTGACAATGGAATGATCATCAACGATGAGAACACGAATTGTGGTAGCTTGGCTCATCATTATGCTCATCGATTTACAATCACAACAATTTCTGTTCCCTGTTCAGGCTGGCTCCTTATCATCAATTGCGCTCCAATGCGCTCTGCCCGTTCGCTCATTCCTAGCAATCCAAATCCGCTGCTAGGGATGTTACCGACTCCAAACCCTTGCCCGTTGTCCTTAACACGCAAAACACACTGTGTTTTTTCGTACACTAACTCAACGCGAATTTCGCCAGCATGAGCGTGTTTAATGGCATTAGTCAAAGCTTCCTGCCCCATCCGCAGTAAGTTACTCTCAACTTCGACGGGTAAGGGATAGGCTATACCCTTAATCTCGTAACAAAGCGCTGTATCGGTAGCGGCTCTCATTTGAGTCACGAGGCAATGAAGGGCACTATGTAAATTGCCCTCCTCCAATAGCTGGGGACGGAGTGCTGCCACTGAGCGACGAGCCTCGGCAAGTCCGATTCGTGCTAATTCATCAATCATTTCCAGATGTGCTTCTGTCGCTTCTAAATCATCCGTTAGCACTTGTGTTGCTGCTTGAATATGCAGTATAATCCCAGTAAACGATTGCGCTAAAATGTCGTGGATTTCCCGTGCCATGCGGTTACGTTCTTCCACAACAGACGCTGCTTCAGCCTGTTTGCGAGCGGTAATGTCCTGCCCAATACCGATACTCATACCGTGACTCAGCCTAATACCTGCCCAGGAAGTCTCTACATAGCTACCGTCTTGAGTCCTGATTTTGAAGTCCTGCCATTTTCCAGTGGCTGCGATCGCGTGTTCCACAACCTGCTGGCGACACTCCAGGTCAAGATAATATTCTCCTAATTGGTCAAGCTCTTCTAATTCTAAATTAGACCAACCCAGGAGGCGTTCTAACTCCCGGTTGACTAATTGAATGCGACCTTTTGCATCATAAAGAACCACCATAACGGGGATGTGGTCAAAGATAGTTTGCAAAAGTTCTTTTTGCTGCCGCACTTCCAAAGTCCGCTCAACGACCTGCTTCTCTAAAGTCTGATTATAATCTGCCAAGACTTTTTCAGCCTGTTTGCGTTCCGTAATATCCTCAACGGCGTCGATAGCATAGGCAATGTTGCCTTTAGCATCATAGATAGGCGTTGCCCGAGTCTCTAAAGTGATAATCTTGCCGTTTTTATGGATTTCTATGTCATTAGCTGTTGCACTTTTGCCCCTTAATGCCTGCACCAGAGGCAAGTTCTCTATAGGGTACTCCTGATGAGTGCCGGCTTTATAGACTTGATAAATTTCCGACAATTCCTCGTTAGTAGCATCCCACTTGACTTCTTTACCGAATATGTTTTTTGCCTTCTGATTAATGTAGTAAGGTTTGCCTTCTGCATCCAACACTCCCACACCCACTGGCATCGCTTCCAAAAACTGTATCAAGCGGCTTTCGTTCTCCTGAAGTTTGGTGATCAGTACAGCTTGTTCGCAAGTTAATTTTGCGAAGTCCTGATTCATTTGCTGTAGTTGGGCATTTTGTTGAGCTAACTTTTTATCCTGAAGATAGCTATTCACTGCTTCTTTTACTGTCAATCTCAGATCTTCAGTTTCCCAGGGTTTGGCAATGTAACGATATAGTTTGGCATACTTGATTGCATTACCCACTGCTTCCAGGCTGGCTTGCCCTGTCAGCATAATTTTCAGGGTTTTGGGCGAGATGGCATGAATACGCTTTAATAATTCATCCCCTTTAATATTAGGCATGAAGTAATCAGCAATGACTAGAGGAACTTCATACTGTTCGTCTAGCAATTCTGATACTAACTGTAGCGCTTCTTCACTGGATTGGGCCGTTTCAATGAGGTATTCATCTCCTAGGGCTTTTTGCAGCTCTACTTCCAGACTATCAAGGATTGTCTGTTCGTCATCAACACATATAATGACAGGTTTACTCATAAGGTTTAGTCACTCATTTTGTGCTATGCCAGACTTAATGGTTTCAATGAGTTTCTTATTATTCCAAGGTTTTGGCAAACAAGCATATAAGTTAGCTTGAGTGATAGCTCGTTCAATTGCTTCTTTATTAGCTTGTCCTGTTAGCAATATTGTAGTAATATTTGGATATTCTTTATGAATAACGATCAGAAATTCATCTCCCTTCATACCGGGCATTAACCAATCAGAGATAATTACTATGATTTCTATCTCATCCTCTATAAGTTCCTGAAGGAGTTCCAGGGCTTCTTCGGCACTTTCAGCAAATTCATACAGGTAAACATCATCAAAGGCTCTTCGGAGTTCTAGCTCAAGACTCTCTAATACCACTGTCTCATCATCAACACATAAAATCGCTGACTTAACCATCGCTAGTCTCCTCGTTTAGATTAATGGGCAATGATACGGTAAATGTAGTATTACCAGGCTTCGAGGACACTTCAATTTTTCCTTGATGTTTTGCAACAATATTCTTGACGATATCCAATCCCAAACCACTGCCTTCCCCAGGAGGTTTTGTAGTAAAAAATGGCTCAAAAATTCTTGGCATAATCTCAGGAGGGATACCTTTGCCATTATCGGTGATGCTAACCAGCAAATTCGCAGTTTGCCGTGTCACATCAATCGTTAAGGTTCCGTTGTTGTTCATCGCTTGCAGGGCATTGTGGATGAGATTTGTCCAAACTTGGTTGAGTTCATCGGGATAGCACCAGAGCGACGGCGATTCACCATAGTGTTTAATGACTTCCACCCCGTGTTTAATTTGGTTATGATAAAGTATTAATACAGTCTCAATTCCCTCAATGATATTTGCCTGTACTTTTAACCCCGAATGGTCATAGCGGGCATAGATTTTTAGGGCAGATACGATTTTGGTAGCTTTTTCTGTGGCAGCGGCGATGGTTATCGTGCTTCTCTGTACTGTAGCAAATTGATAAGCAGTTTTTAAGATATTTTCGCTCTGTGGGTCCTGTAACAATGGCAAAAAGGGTTGAATATCGTCATACACACCGATATTTACCAGGGTACTAGCAAGGGTATCAGCATTTTCAATCGACTGCAACTCTAGTTGATGCTTCAAATCTTTTTTAAATTGACGTTTTTCTTTACTAGATAAGGAAGTCGTTTGTTGAGTTGATTTTTGCAGTAGAGCAAAAAAATCCTGCTGACGTTCTCTTGAGAGTCCTTGAAAAAATTCGGGTAACTGTTTGAGGTTTTCAGTCAAGAATTCGGAAATATTTACCACAGATGAGCGAATTGCGCCTACTGGGTTATTCACTTCATGAGCCACCCCGGCAATCAGTTGTCCTAGGGCTGTCATTTTTTCGGATTCAATTATTTGAGCCTGAGTGCGCTGGAGTTTGTTCAAAGCTTGTTCTAGCAGTTGGGCTTTGGTTTGCAATGAAGAACGCGATCGCTCCAATTCGGCTTCTGCTTGTAGGCGTTCTGCGATTTCCTGTTGCAGCATTTGATTCGATTGGGCGAGCAGTTGATTAGAATGGGAAATTTCAGCAGTTCTTTCCTCTACGCGTCTTTCTAACTCCAATGTAAGTTTTCTGAGGGCTGACTCCGCGCGATCGCGTTCTTTAATCTCCTGTTCCAGACGTTCATTCTGCTCTTTTAGTCTCTTGGTCATGTGTCGTAGACTCAGGTGAACCGTGACACGGGCTAAAACCTCTTCAGCATCTACTGGCTTAGTGATGTAATCCACCGCCCCAAAACTTAAACCTCTGACTTTATCCACCGTTTCAGAAAGTGCGGTCATAAAAATCACTGGGATGTCTTGAGTTGGTGGCGATGCTCTCAAGCGGCGACAAGTTTCAAACCCATCTATTCCAGGCATAAGTACGTCTAAGAGAATGAGATCGGGAAGAGCATATTTGACTTTGTTAAGAGCACTTTCGCCATTTTCAGCTACCAAAACTCTGAAGCCAGAGTCGGAGAAAAATTCAAACAGTATTCCTAAACTAGCAGGCGTGTCATCTACTATTAAAATGATACCTTTTTCATTGGCTACTCCAGTCATTTACTCTCTCCTATATTGTTTGATAAATTCCTGGAGTTGTAGCTCTTTAAAACCTTTGGCTAATTGACGCAAATGGGAGGCAAATGGTATCCATTCTTCATTCAATTCCAGGTGTTCAGCGAGCTGAACAATACCTTTGAGGTCGCCGATGACTGCTAGGTCAAACAGGACAGCGATTTCCTCTGGTGGCGGTGCAACTAGAGGTTTTGTTTCCAATCTCTGTGTTGCAAGGGTGTTGCTGGCTTGAGCAACATTAGTTTCTTCATAAATCCATTCCAGTTTCAGGTAAAGCCGTAACTTTTCTAAAAGCTCCTCTAACAGTATGGGTTTAGAGAGAAAATCATTGCAACCTGCCTCAAAACTTTTTTGTTGCTCGAAATCAAAAACGCTGCTTGAGGTAGCAATCACCGCCACATTGAGTTGCAACTGCCGAATCTGACGGGTAGCTTCTAACCCGCTCATTATCGGCATTTTCAAGTCCATCAAAATAACATCAGGTTTTAATTCACGCGCCTTATTTAAACAATCCTGACCATCCGTTGCTGACGCAATTTCAAACCCTAAAGGTTGCAGCATACCGACCAGGACTGAGCGATTTTCCCATTTATCGTCTGCTACCAAAACTTTACGTTTTTCACCTTTGTAACCAATAATTGTACGTTGTTCTCCTTGGTTAACATAAGTCGGTTGCTCAACTTCCGCCAAATCTAACTCAAAGAAGAAAACGCTTCCTTTTCCTAAAGTACTCTTTACCTTCAAGTCGCCACCCATCATCTGAACTAATTGACGGCTAATTGTCAGTCCCAATCCTGTTCCTTCAATTTTGTGACTGTGGTATTCCACCTGATGAAAGGGCAAAAATATTTTTTCTAATTGCTCAGTTGCTATGCCAATGCCTGTATCTTCTACCTGAAATCTCATCTTGCCGTCATAATACCCAACTTTGAAGGTTACTCTGCCGATTTCAGTAAATTTGACGGCATTGCCGAGTAAATTAATCAATACTTGTCGCAACCGCTTCTCATCGCCTTGAACACCCATAGGCAGTGGGGTGAGGGGCTCGTAAATCAAGAAAATTCCTTTTTCTTCAGCCCGAATGTGACAAATTTCCGTAATTTCTTTGATAAATTCCGGAAAACGAAAATGGCTTGGGTAAAGTTCCATTTTCCGGGCTTCAATTTTGGAGAGGTCTAAAATGTCATTAATTAGGTTGAGTAGGTGGTTGCTACACTGATAAATGATGTTAAGACTATCTTTTTGCGAACCGCTTAAACTTTTGTCTCGTTTAAGGATTTGAGTATAACCCAAAATGCCGTTGAGTGGTGTTCTCAATTCATGGTTCATATTGGCAAGAAATTCGTTCTTGGCACGGTTGGCAGATTGTGCAGCATCTTCCGCTTTCTGCAGATGCAGATTTTTTTCCTGTAATTCCAGCGTTCGCTGTTCTACTTTTGCTTCTAGGGTGATGTTGGCTGATTCTAAATCGGTATATAGACGAGCATTTTCAATTGATATTGCCGCTTGAGATGATAAAAGTTTTAAGACTTCTAACCTAGCAGGGGTAAAGGCATTTGTTATCAGATTATTCTCCAAATATACAACGCCACCTAAATGCCCTTGATTGACAAGTGGTACACATAAAATAGATTTGGTCTGATGCTCTTTGATATAAGGGTCAAGTGTAAAATTACCCTCACGAGTTGCATCATTCAAGACAACACTTTCTTTAGTACGAACGACATAGTTGATGACTGATGCAGGTAGACGGTTGTCAATAGGAATTGACTGCAACACCTTTATAGTGCCAGACTTGCCAGATCTGGCGTTAGAATCTACCTCGCCAGAAGCTTCAATTACCAATTTCCCTGCTTTGTCCAAAATGAGAAAGCCTGTTTGCGCCCCGACGTTCTCAATGAGAATCTTCATCAAGGAACTGAGTAACTTATCGAGAAAAATTTCACCAGAAATCGCTTGGGATGCTTTCATCACTGTAGCTAAATCTAAAGCGCTGTCTGAACTACTAGACGTCGTTCTAGAAGCTGTGTGGATTGGCGTGTGAGCCATGCCCGACGGCTGAGGAAAGAACTGCGGATAGCGAGTTTCTAAATCTCTTACTTTCGCAGTTGCTCCCCAGCGATCGTAGCAGTAATGTGCTTCCTTCATGTAGGTTTGAGCAATTTTTTCTCTACCCCGAAATAGGTAAAATTTAGCAGCTAATTCATAGGCTAATGCTTCTTCTTGGATATATCCATTTTCCCTGGCTCCTTGGATAGCTTGTTCGTAGAATTCTTCTGCTTCAAGCAACTGACCTAGAACTCGTGCCGTCTCTGCTTGCACTAGATTATATTTATGCAAATAATTCATTGGCGCATAATGTGCCCATTGTTTCATTTTCTCCTGGCTAAGGGCAACCTTTTTGAGGATTTCTTCCTGCGTTTGAGTGCTGTAGGAGGGATATGTTGCTAGTTTTGCCAGAGAGTCATAGAGATAGTACAAAGGCTCAAGGGGACACCCTATTGCTTGGATCAAGTGACTTTCCGTTATGATTGAGTTTTCAACTGCCTGAGAATACTCAGAAAATAAATAGCATAGTAAAAGTTTGTTGAAATGTACCAGAAAAGTTACGGTTCCATCTATTTCGTGTTGTGGCTGTTCATTCTCCTCGTTGTAGGATTCGCCAATCAGACGAGTTGGATTGACCGAGCATCCCATCAAATTTAAGACATATTGCTGAAGTAATTGAAGCCAGGTTAGTGGTATTTTCTCTTTGATTTGACGAATTGCTTCACTATATGTTGTCATTTCGCGTTCCAGTTCCACAAGTTCTTTTCCGACAACAAAGGCTTGGAAGCAGTAACCGTGAGCGCAATAAGCAGCAAACTCTAAATCCCCAATTTCCAGCCCACTTTGATAACCTTCTAGTAATGGCTCCAGTGATTCTCTAACATGTTCTTTCCAGTGGATGATGAAGTAATTTACCAGATGCAATGTCCGAGCTCTGAGTAAATGGGTATTCGGCTGTGACAACAACTTTAGAGCCAGCTGTCCAAACTGATAGCCAAACTCTATGTTTCCGACCCTTCCACAAAGAATTGACCCAAAAATGGCATACACAAAGGGAGATACAAAGGCATTGCCATACTGGATTGACAAGTTAACCTGTTTAGATGCAAATAGAGGCATCAGATCGGGAGCAGCAATATGAGCAGCAATTATTATCCTTAATAGGATTCGCATCGCTACCAATTTGTCTGGCTCAGTCATTTCCGGCAAATGGAGCAAGTCCCCAATCGGTTTCTTACTCAAAAGGGATGTAATTGTGTCTATTTCTAAGTAGATATCCGAGTGACTGGGCGCTTCGGGAAAACTGATTCCCAGTTGCTGCAAAACTTGCAACCCAGTATTGACTGCTTTCAACGGCTGGCTTTGCGCCATGCAGGTTTGAAGTTTAACTTCATAAGCTTTCACTTTGTCTAGAATAGTTTTTGCTTGTTGCAGGACAACGTTTACCCATCTTTCCATCTCCTCGAAGTGACCACACAAGTACGCTGCTTCTGCGGCTGACTCATGTAAAGCCAAAGTGAGGTCATACTGACGTTGCCAACTATTAAGCGGCAGCAATTCTATTGCTGTAGTTAAATATCTTTTGGCAGCATCATAAGCTGTAGCGGCTTTTGCTTTCTGACCTGCCATCAAATTTAATTTGGCTATTTCATCTCGTTTTTCTTGCTCAGTAACAAGTTTAATGCCAAGATTAAGATGATCGGCAATTTTAAATATCTTGTCTAATAACGTTTCCGGTTTGCTATTATGTAATAGCAAACTACCAATTTGTAAGTGAATCGCTTGGTTTTGCGACTCCTCAACCAAGGCATAAGCAGCTTGTTGCACCCGGTCGTGCAGAAATTTATAATTTTGAATTAATAGGTCTTCATCTAACTCTGATATGGGCGAAATCAACCCTGAATGAAGTGCCGCTGCTAAGTCTAGGAAAGTTCCTCTAGGCGATTTTTCACAAATAATTGCAAGGGTGTTTAAGTCAAATTCAGCGCCAACACAAGCTGCTAAGCGTAAAACCTGCTGCGTGGCATCTGGCAGTTTTTTCAACTTGCTAATCATCAACTCCACCACATTGTCGGTGATGTCTTTTGCTTCAATTTGAGCCAGTTCCCAATACCATTTTCGATTTTGGAGCGAGCGTTTGCGTTTTTCCTTTGGAAACTCTCCGTGAAAGCTAAGGAGCGAATTAGATTGTGGATTTTTTATCTCAAACTCTAGTTGCAAATTCTCAGGGAGGGTAAAGGTAATAAGGTTTTCCGCATAGAGGGTTTTGAGAAACTCATTCACAAAGAAAGGATTACCACCAGTTTTACGCAACAGCAACTCAGACAAGGGTAAACTCGTGCTAGTGTCACTATATAATGTGTCGGCAATTAGGTGACTAATATGCTCTTGTTTTAAAGGTGCTAACCTAATCTGGTTGATATCTACCCTTTCTTTTATTAGCCCTTCAAGCGTCATCATTAATGGATGATTTCGGTTAACTTCGTTATCTCGATACGCTCCAATCAGAAAAAGGTATTGCGACTCGCTATCCGTCATCATCAACTGAATTAATTTGAGAGTCGCCGAGTCTACCCACTGCAAATCGTCCAGAAAGATGACCAAAGGATGCTCTTTCCTACAGAATACTCTTATAAACTTTTCAAAGACTATATTAAAACGGTTTTGCGACTCGGTTGACCCGACTTCTGGCACAGCTGGCTGTTTGCCGATAATGAGTTCGACCTCAGGAATGACATCAATAATGACTTGACCGTTAACCCCCAAAGCCGCTAATATTCTTGCTCGCCATTGTTGCAGTTGCACTTCACTTTCACTTAGCAGTTGCCGCACCAATCCAGCAAAGGCACTAACTATAGCACTATAAGGAATATTCCGCTGAAATTGGTCAAATTTGCCAGAAATGAAATAGCCGCGCTTTTGGGTAATGGGCTTATAAATTTCTTGCACTAGTGCTGACTTACCAATACCGGAATAACCTGCAACTAGCATCATTTCAATTCCCGAATTTTGGCTTGTCTCCCTCTCTCCTTGTCTCCCACTCCTCCCTGCTGCTACTCGCTCAAATGCAGCCAGTAATGTTTCAACTTCCGCCTCACGTCCGTAAAGTTTCTGCGGGATTTGAAACTTGTCAGAAATATCTTGAGTGCCAAGAGGAAATCCTGAGATAGTTCCTGATGCTTGTAATTGGGTTAAACATTCCGACAAATCAGCTTTGATTCCCCAGGTACTTTGGTATCGCTCCTCAGCATTTTTTGCCATCAACTTCATGACAATGGCTGAAACGACTTCGGGAATCTTTGAATTTACCTCATGGGGTGAAACGGGCTGTCTGGCAATATGACAATGCACTAATTCCAGCACATCATTAGTCACAAAAGGCAGTTGCCCAGTCAGCAATTTATAAAAGGTGACGCCAAGGGAGTAAAAGTCTGTGCGATAATCCAGCATTCGGTTCATCCTTCCCGTTTGCTCCGGCGACATATAGGCTAAAGTGCCTTCTAAAATATTGGGATTCTTAAAATTAGGATGAGTACGGCTTAATTGGGTAGAAATGCCAAAGTCAATGATTTTGACAATTCCAGTTTCTGGATTGCTGACAATGTTGCCTGGGTTAATGTCTTTGTGGATAATATTAGCGGCGTGAATCTGGCTCAAAATTTCTGTGATTTTGAGGGCAATGCTCAGAAATTCTGGTAAGGGCATTGAGTCATACCCGAATGGCGACTCCTGGATCAATTTCTCTAAAGACTCGCCGCCAAAATCCTCTAAGATAATGACTAAGGTTCTTTGATATTCTTGTAAGTTGTAAGCCTTAACCACTCCGCTGATATTCAAAGAATGGGTAATTTCATATTCCTGCTTATAGCGTGTAAGTTGTGATGGGGTGGGATAGTCTTCCTTGAGCATCTTGAGGATAACGGCTGTGTTATCCTGTTCTCGAATGCCCCGATAAACAACAGAATTGGCGCTTTCGTAGATTTTGGTAGTAACCGTAATGTGAGGTATGGAAATCATAACTATAGCGGTTCGGGAATTGAGTGCAATACAACCTTGGATTGTGGGATGGGATTGGCGCTGGTCTTAAATTGAGGGCGGGCAGGATGCCCACCCCATAAAATATGTATTTCATCCAAGTGAGAAGGGCTATAGCACCTCAAATTAATTTTATTGAACAATACCTTACAGCGCTTTTCAAGTAAATAAACTACAAGGTAGGGGCTGTTCTGTGCCGTGCCCCTAGGAAAATTTGTGGTTCAATTAACTGAAAATAGCTGTAGAAAAACAGGGATTGATGCACATGGTAGGATGTTTATTTTTATTAATATTTTTATCAATTTTATTTTTATCAATAACTTAAGTCCTAGCTGTATCTCTCTAAAACCTTACCTACATACAGGCAAAGACACAGTAAACGTGGTTTGACCGACTCTCGACTCCACCGAAATTTTTCCTTGATGTTTTTCCATAATTTTCTTAACAATATTTAATCCCAAGCCACTACCTTCACCAGCAGGTTTAGTGGTAAAGAATGGCTCAAAGATTTTTGGTATAATCTCAGGAGGCATACCCTTACCATTATCGGTAATGCTGACCAGCACAAAAAGCTCTTGTCGCGTCACATCAATCCTCAAGGTTCCCTTGTAGTCCATCGCTTGCAAGGCATTGTGAATCAAATTTACCCAAACTTGATTTAGTTCATCAGGATAGCATAAAATTGAGGGTAATTCAGTATAGTTTCTAATTATTTTAACGCCGTGTTTAAGTTGGTTGTGATATAGGATTAGTACAGTCTCAATTCCCTCAATGATATCTACTTGTACTTTTTCCCCAAAATGGTCGTAATGAGCATAGGTTTTCAAAGCGAACACCACTTTTGCAGCACGTTCTGTGGCGGCACCAATGGTTTTGGTGCTTTTCCAAACGCTAGCAAAATCATAAGTGGTTTTCAAAAACTTTTGGACATCTGGAGCTTTTAACAATGGCAAAAAGGGTTGAATATCATCGCACACACCGAGATTTACCAGGGTACTGGCAAGGCTATCGGCATTGTCAATTGACTGGGACTCTAGTTGACGCTTCAAATCTTTTTTGAATTGACGTTTTTCTTTACTAGATAAGGAAGTCGTTTGTTGAGTTGATTTTTGCAGTAGAGCAAAGAAATCTTGCTGGCGCTGTTTTGTGAGATGTTGGAAAAATGTGGGTAACTGTTCTAAGTTTTCAATTAAGAAATTGGCAATATTCTCTATTGAGGAGCGAATAGCTCCTAGCGGGGTATTAATTTCATGAGCCACTCCAGCTACCAGCTGTCCCAGTGCTGCCATTTTTTCTGATTGAATCAGTTCTTCCTGGGTAGATTTAAGATGGGTGAGGGCTTGTGAGAGTTCTTGCGTTCGTTCCTCTACTTTAGTTTCTAAATTAGAATAGAGACGTGCATTTTCGATCGCAATGGCGGCTTGAGTTGATAACAGATGCAAAACTTGCGATCGCGTAGCGTCTCCAAAGGAGTTTCGCTCTGGTGTAAACGCTCCAGCCGCTAATTGATTTTCTAGATACAACACGCCCACGAGCTTAGTTTGATTTAGCAGCGGCAAACACAAAAGTGATTGGGTTTGGTTGTGCTGAATATATGGATCATTGATAAAATTACCTTCACGAGTCGCATCATTTAAGATGACAGATTCATGAGTCCGGATCACATACTGAATAATTGATTCGGGTAAGCAATTTGCCGTTGGAATCGATTGCAGCACTCGCGTAGCACAGACCTTCTCACCATCATTGAGTTCACAAGCAGCCTCAACTAACCATTCTCCTGAGTTTTCCAAAATCAAGCATCCGGTTTGTGCGCCAGCGTTCTCGATTAAGATCTGCATTAAGGAAGTCAGCAACGCCTCGAGTTCAATTTCACGAGAAATTGCCTGAGATGCTTTCATCACCGCCGCTAAATCAAAAGCGATATCTGAGCTATTAGAGGTGGTTTTAGCAGTTGAGCGGATTGGCGTGTCAACCATACGCGGCGATTGAGAAAAAAACTGCGGATAACGAGTTTCTAAATCTCTTACTTTCGCGGTTGCTCCCCAGCGCTCATAGCAGTAGTGAGCTTCCTTCATGTAGAGCTGGGCAAACTTTTTCCGACCCCGGTGTAGATAAAACTTAGCAGCTAATTCATAGGCTAATGCTTCTTCTTGAAGATACTCATTGTCTTGTGCCCCAAGAATTGCTTGTTCGTAGAATTCTTCTGCCTCAAGCAATCGACCCAAAACTCGCGCTTTCTCTGCCTCGACTAAGTGATATTTATGCAAATAATTCATGGGTGCATACTGTGCCCATCGCTTCATTCTCTCCTGGCTAACAGCAATTTTATTGAGAATTTCCGACTGTGCTTGAGTACTGCTATCGAGATAGGTTGCAAGTTTTGCTAGAGAATCATAGAAATAGTACAAAGGCTCAAGGGGAGTGCCCGCTAATCGGGCTATATAATTCCCTGCTAGGGCTGCATTTTCAACAGCTTGAGCATATTCAGAAAATAGGTAGCATAGGAAAAGTTTGTTGAAATATACAGCAAAGATAGTGCTTCCATCATTTGCTGCTTCGTATTGTGGCAGTTCATTCTCCTCATTGTAGGATTCGCCAATGAGACAAGTTGAATTGACTGAGCGTCCCATCAAGTTTATGATCGTCTGTCGAAATATTTGATTCCAGGTGAGTGCTGTTTCCTGTTTGATTTGATGGATTACTTCACCATAGATCACCATATCGCGTTCAACTTCTACGAGTTCTTTTCCATTGGCATAGGATTGAAAACAGTAAGTATAAGCGCAATAGGCGGCAAACTCTAAATCTCCAGTTTCCAGCCCACTTTGATAACCCTCTAGTAATGGCTTCAATAGAACTCTTGCATGTTCTTTCCAGTGGATGATGAAGTTATTTACAATGTTCAACGTCCTGGCTTTAAGTGAATGAGAGTTCGACTGTGACAACATCCTTAAAGCAAGCTGTCCAAACTGATAGCCAGACTCTATATCTCCGACCACTCCACAAAGAATTAACCCAAAGTTGGCATACGCAAAAGGAGACACCAACGCATTACCGTACTGGATTGACAGGTTAACCTGTTTAGATACCAGTAGAGGCATCAAATTAGGCGCAGCAATATACGCAGAAATCGATATCTTTGATAGGATTCGCATTGCCGCTAACTTGTCCAGACGAGTCATATGGGGCAAATGGATTAAGTCCTTGATTGGTTTTTCACTTAAGAGAGATGCAATCGTACCTACTTCAAGCTGAATGTCTATCTGACTAAGCTTTTCGGGAAAACTGATCCCCAATTGCTGCAAAACTTGCAATGCTGTATGGATTGCTTCTAATAGCTGACTCTGTGCAATGTCAGTTTGAATTTTGACTTCATATACTTTCACACTGTCAAGAACCGTTTTGGCTTTTTGCAGAACGATCGCCACCCAGGATTCTACCTGCTCAAAATCGCCACACAAATACGCGACTTCTGTTGTTTCTACATATAACTCTAATGTCAGTTCATAGTCTGTTTGCCAGCTAGAAGCTGCCAGCCAAACTCTTGCTTTTGCTAAATATTTTTGAGCCACACTATAAGCGATCGCTGCCTTTGCTTTCTGTCCTGCAATTAAATTTAATTTAGCAATTTCATTGCGTTCGAGTTGATCTGCGATCAAATCAATCCCATAATTTAGATGATCGACAATTTCAAACACCCTGTCTGATATTCGCTCTGGCAAAGTTTTTTCTAGTAGATTGCGACCAATTTGAAGATGAACAACTTGTTTGTGCGACTCATCAATTAAGGCATATGCTGCTTGCTGCACGCGATCGTGCAAAAACTTATACTTCTGAATCAACAAGTTCTCGTCTAATTCAGATAGAGGTTGAATTAATCCAGCTTGGATCGCTACCAGTAAATCTAGAGAAACTGCTTTAGGGGATTGCTCACAAACGATCGCTAAGGTATCTAAGTTAAATTCGGCACCAATACAAGCTGCTAGCCGGAGAATTTGCTGTGTGTTCTCTGGTAATTTCTTTAACTTGAGGAGCATCAACTCCACCACATTATCGGTAATATTCTGGGCTTCAATCTGAGCAATGTTCCACTGCCACCCCCCTACCCCCCTCTGTCCCTCCGGAGTTCGGGGGGATGAAAGGGGGGTGGGGGATTGAGGGGGGTTAAAGTTCAACAGCTTTTCACTGTACAGTGATCGCAAAAATTCACCTACAAAGAAGGGATTGCCCTCAGTTTTACGCAGCACTAATTGGGCTAAAGAGCGAACGGAGTCAGCATCCTGATGCAGCGTCTCGGCAATCAACTGACTTAACGGCAAGAGCGTTAAGGGTGCCAGGACAATCTCCTGAAGCACTGCCCCGCCTTTTCGCAATCCCTCCAGCATTAATACCAGTGGATGGGTTCGAGTCACTTCATTGTCTCGATATGCTCCAATCAAAAATAGGGATTGGGTTTGCTCATCCAGCAGCATCAACTCGATTAACTTCAGCGTGGCGGAGTCGATCCACTGCAAATCATCTAAAAAGATTACAAGCGGATGTTCTTTAGAACAAAACACCCGCACAAACTTCTGAAAGACTCGATTAAAGCGATTTTGAGCTTCCGTTGCCCCAACTTCCGGTACCGGTGGCTGCTTGCCAATAATTAACTCAACTTCCGGAATCACATTGATGATGAGTTGTCCATTACTGCCCAAGGTTGTGAGCAAGCGCGCTCGCCACTGTTGCACCTGTTCGTTGGGTTCACTCAGCAATTGCTGCACCAATTTTTTTAAGGCATCCACAAGCGCGCTGTAAGGAATATTGCGCCCTAATTGGTCAAATTTACCAGAGATAAAATAACCGCGCTTTTGGGTGATGGGTTTATAGAGTTCCTGGACTAACGCTGATTTGCCAACTCCAGCATAGCCAGAGACTAGCATCATTTCGACGTTGAATTGAGGATTTCCTTCATTCTGCACTCTCAATTCTTCATTACCCGTTCCTGCCACTCTGTCAAACGCTGCCAATAATGCTGCAATCTCTGCTTCTCGTCCATATAGTTTTTGAGGAATGTGAAACTGATCAGAAACATCTTGCATCCCTAGTTGAATGTGCCTAATTTGCCCTGTCTCTGAAAATTGCTGAGCATAGATTTCTAAATCCGTTTTGATTCCCCAAGCACTGTGATAGCGATCCTCTGCATTTTTCGCCATCAGTTTTAAAATCATATCTGAAACTGCTTTGGGAATCGTTGCATTCACCTCATGCGGCGGTACTGGTTGTTTGGCAATATGACAATGGACTAGCTCAAGTATATCCGTTGTTGCAAACGGCAACTGTCCGGTGAGCAGTTCGTAGAACGTTACACCGAGCGAGTAAAAATCCGTGCGATAATCGAGCAAACGGTTCATCCGCCCTGTTTGCTCTGGAGACACGTAGGCGAGTGTCCCTTCTAAAACATGAGCGCTTTTGAACGTCGGATTCGTGCGGTTAAAGCGGGTGGCAATCCCGAAGTCAATAATTTTGACAACGCCAGTATCCGGATTGAAGACGATGTTTCCAGGATTGATATCTTTATGAATGACATTAGCTGCATGGATTCTGCCCAGAATATCTGTAAGCTCGATGGCAAGACAAAAAAACGTGGATAAGGGCATCGGGCAGAAGCTTGGGTGCTTGTGCATCCATTGCTCTAAAGACTCGCCGCCAAAGTCTTCTAACAGAATAACCAGAGTGCGTTGATACTCCTGCTGGCTGTATGCCTTGACCACTCCTTCGAGGTTTAAGAAACGGGTAATTTCATATTCCTGTCTGTAGCGAACCAGTTCTTGAGCGGAGGGATAATCTTGCTTGAGCATTTTGACAACGAGCGATCGCTCATCTTGCACTCTGATGCCCCGGTACACTAGAGATGCTGAACTCTCATAGATTTTGCTTTGGATCGCAATTCCAGATAGGGCAATCATTGAATTCTCTCCCGATGAGCGTCATGGGTTGTATTGCAAAAACTGCGTAAAGGACAAGCGATTGACTTGATTAAAACTCGAGAGAAGCAACCACTCCAAAAATTTGAGAGCCGAATTCTGCTTGCGCTAAAATATCTTCTTTGGTATGTTAACGCCTTTGACTTGCTCTTTGCAAATCATCTTCATAAGCTGAAAATTCAAAGAATCGTTCGACCGACACTGTTGAAGGGAGCAAACCCCATTCCGGGTTGTGTCAGCCATTTGATTAATTGATTCGCTTGCTCTACTCGATTATTCTAAAAGGATGTCTGGAAGTCTTATTTAACAGTTACCACTTATCAGTTATCAGTTATCAGTTATCAGTTTTTTGGTCACTGTTCACTGTTTACTGTTTTAATACTTATACCAATTTAAAAAGAGAATGCAACACATGGGTAAAACCCCTCCCTAACCCTCCCGTTGGTAAGGAGAGGGTTAGGGAGGGGTATCTATCAATACGGTTCAGTTTCTTAAAGCTCAGTTAATGTCCGACGGAATACCGGGAGTCGCTGAGAAGCCTACACTGTACTGTACTCAGTCAGTGTAGGAGTATGTCACGAATAGACATCTGGTGAAAAACAATGTAGAGACGCTTCAAACAGCGCGTCTCTACAAAGATTGTAAACAACGCAAAATTAATTTCTGGAGATGTCTAATGAGGATTTATTAACTTCCAGGTTTTCTGCATAGGGGCATTTAAGTGCAATGCCCTCAGAAAAAAGTTGTGGATCTTATTTAATCCACGTTCCTTAACGCTTAAAGAATGTGTCCTCCAAATTTTTGATGGTGACGTAAAGCACAGGCACAACGAGCAAACTCAAAAATGTTGCCACAAGCAAACCACCAAAAACTGCTGTTCCCAATGAGTGACGAGCATTTGCTCCTGCACCTGTTGCCACAACAAGAGGGAAGAATCCGACAAGCGCTGCAAATGCGGTCATCAAAATTGGTCGGAATCGTTCTTCTGCTGCTGTAAGAGCTGCTTTGGTGTAGCTCATTCCTTGCTCTCGCGCTTGATTGGCAAACTCTACAATTAATATGGCGTTTTTACTAGCAAGCCCAATCAACATTACAAGCGCAATGTTGCAGTAGACATCGTTCACTAAATTTCGTAGAGCTACTGCACTCAGTGCTCCTAAAATCGCTAATGGCACTGTCAGCAAAATAATTGCTGGGTCAATATAACTTTCGTACTGAGCTGACAAGACCAGAAATACCATGATGATACTGAATGCAAAGATTAAAGCACCCAAACTACCACCAGCAACCTGTTCCCTTGTCAAATCAGACCAATCAAATTTGATTCCTGGTAAAGCAGCTTCTTTGTATGCCTTGGTGATAGCATCAATCGCTTGCCCACTGCTGTAGTTAGATGCTGGAGTTCCTTGCAACAAGATAGAGCGGTATTCGTTAAAGTGAGAAATGACTGCTGGTCCTGTGAAGGGTGTAATAGTAATTAACTGATCTACAGAGACCAGTTTTCCATCTTTAGAATTGACATACAGCTGCTTGAGATCCTCTGGCTTATCACGATACTCACTATCCAACTGCACATACACCTGATAATATCGTTGTCCAAAGACAAATTGACTTACATATGACGAACCGATGCTGGTTCCTATGGTGGTTAAGACATCGTTAAAGTCAACATTCAGAGCATTCAATTGGTCACGATTGATTTCAATTTTATACTGCGGTGTATTGGCAGAAAATTGGGTGAAAGCGCCTGGTGGGGATGCAAATACTCCGGTTTGGTTCGCTTTCTGGAGAATCTTCTGGGCATTTGCCTGAAAATCACTGAAGCTGTACTTACCGTTTGTTGTATCTTCAAGCTGCATATTAAAACCACCCAAGGGGCTAAACCCTGGAATTGGAGGTGGACTACTGACAACGGCAATGGCACCTGTGATAGCTTTAGCAAATTCTTTTTTTACGCGACCGATAATAGAGTCAACATCTTCACCAGGTTTCGTGCGATCGCCCCACGGGACAAGATGGGCGAAGAAAATTCCCTGATTAGCACCAGAACCATTAAAGCCGGAACCACTTATGGTAGCAGTAGACTGTATCTCAGGAATCTTCGTGAGCGACTGTCGAACCTGGTTAAGAATATCGTCCGTGTATTGAAGAGAAGCAGAAGCGGGACCTTGGACAAGTCCCAAGATTGAACCTTGGTCTTCCCCTGGAACAAAACCTGTGGGAACAACACCAAACATGTAAACCGTTGCGACTAATCCAACCGCAAATACCCCAATAACCAAGTATCGAATCCAAATCAAGAACTCCACAATGGCTTTGTAACGGCTATTAACCCAGGCAAAAAACTGGTTAAATTTGCGAAAAAACCAGCCCACCGGACCCCATGCTTCCTGTGGGGAACCCAATAAAATAGCAGCCATACTGGGGCTAAAGCTAAGAGCATTAAACGTAGAAACAGCGATGGAGAAAGCAATAATCAAGGCGAATTGTCTGTAGAGCAATCCTGTAGCCCCAGGAAAAAATGCTACCGGAATAAACACCGCCATCAGTACCAACGAGGTAGCAACCACTGCCCCAGTGAGTTCTTCCATCGCTTCAAAGCTGGCTTCTCGTGCCGACATCCCTTGATTTTGTATCTTAGCAGTGATCGCTTCCACCACCAAAATTGCATCATCTACGACTAGACCTGTTGCCAGTACCAAACCAAACATCGTTAAACTATTGATGGAAAACCCCAACAGTTTGGCAAAAATCATTGAGCCAATTAGGGATACTGGAATTGCAACGGTGGGAATAATGGTGGCACGCCAATCTTGTAGAAATATGAAAATGACCAGAATAACTAGACCAATAGCTTCAAGCAGAGTAATAATAACTTCTTTTGTAGATTCTTGAATAAAACTGACTGTGTCATACACCAGTTCTGCTTTTATCCCTGGAGGAAAGTTCTGCTCGAGTTCCTGCATCTTGGCTTCAATTTGTTTTGCCACATCCAAGGCGTTGCTACCTGGGGATTGATAAATACCAAAAGCAACACCAGGTTTACCATCAATTTTTGCACTGCTGCTATAGGATTGTGCTCCTAATTCAACTCGACCAACATCTTTGAGCTTGATTTGGGTTCCATCCTTTGCCACTTTGACAACGATGTTTTCTGCGTCAGCGACATTATGAAACATCCCATCCAGTAGCAGCGGAATTTGGTAACGTTGTCCTGGAGGAGCAGGTTCTGCACCAATAGTACCACCGCCAATCACAACATTTTGCGATTTCACGGCATTGACGACATCTTCAATAGTGGCTCCTCGGCTCGCTAGAGCATCAGGATCAAGCCAGAAACGCATCGCATATTGACGTTGACCAAAAATATTGACGTGTCCAACGCCCTTAATTCTGGTAATTTCGTCGTTGACAAACAAATCAACATAATTGCTAATGAATGTTGCATTGTACTGATCAGTAGGGGAGTAAAAACCGTAAACTAGCAAAAGACTAGGTGAAGTGGTTTTGACCGATATTCCCTGCTCTTGCACAGAAGCAGGTAATAGAGGAATTGCTTGCTGCAAGTTGTTCTGCACGTTAACTTGGTCAGCGTTTGGGTCAGTAGATGTAGGGAAATAGACTGAAATATTACTACTACCAGCAATACTTGTGGAGGTCATGTAATCCATGTCCTGGGTTCCGTCCAACTTTCGTTCGATTGGGGTCGTGACTACTGTTTCGATAGTTTGCGGATCAGCACCTACGTAGGAAGCCGAGATCTGAACTTGGATAGGTGCAATTTGCGGAACATACTCGATGGGAAGAAGCGGCAAACAGACAACTCCAACCAACACAATAATGATTGTACAAACTGTTGTTAAGACGGGGCGTTTGATAAAAGTATTGGCAATAGACACGATATTTACCTCCTATGGCTGGATTGAGTGGAGGTGTTTGCCCCAGATGAACGAGGGCTGCTGCTTGGTAAAGGAACAATAGGGATACCATCTCTTAAGACGAGAGTTCCGGAGACAACAAGTTTGTCCCCAGGCTTTAATCCATTAAGAACCTGGTAATTTTGTCCTTGAATATTTCCCAATTTCACAGGTACTTGGTGAGCAACCAGTTGGCTTTTTTGATTATTTCCTTGATTTTCCTGAGCGACAAATACAAAGTTTTGATCCCCGATTGTAGTTACTGCATTAATAGGTATAAGAACCCCTGGTTTAATGTCCCAAATCACTCTTGCCTTCACATATTGAGAGTTCCGCAGATTACCACTTGCGTTTGAGAAACGTGCTCTAGTTAAGATTGACTGAGCATCTGCATTGACTTGAGATGAGACAAAGTAAATACTTCCTGAACCCAGCTGTTTGCTTGTATTGGGATCTAGTAATTGTACGGGTAACCCCTGTCGCAGTTCCCCAGAACGACTGATGGGGATGGGAATTTGTAGATCAAAGAAGTCATTTTGGTTGATAGTGGTGAGGGTTTGCCCCGTAGTGACATAGTCTCCCACCTTGAGCGAGATATCACCAACTGCTCCAGAAATGGGTGCAATCACTCGCTTAAAGTTAACATCTACCTGAGCCGCAGCTGTATCTGCGAGAGCTTTTTTGACATTCGCTTCTGCTTGAACAAGAGAGGCTTTGTTAGCCTTGACCTGATTTTGTGCAGACTTAACGCCATCAGCTTTCACTTTCAAATCAGTTGCGGCTTGATCTGCATCGTTTTGCGCGATCGCCCCTTGACCTACTAGATATTGATTCCGCTTATTATTAATTTTCGCCAGTTCGTATTGTGCTTGAGCTGAAGCTAGTTGTGACTCAGCCGATTGCAGTTGCTGAGCAGCGGTATTTTGCGCTGCTACAGCTGCTGCAACTGCTGCTTGATTACTCTTGTACTCGGCGATCGTTTGATCAGGATTGAGAATAAAAATTGGCTCCCCCTGTTTCACCTGAACCCCTGGTTTAACAAGGATTTGCTGGATTTGTCCCTGAATTTGGGGTTTGAGTTCAACTGTTTTCTCTGCTTCCAAAGTGCCTACATACTCTGTGTTGTCTTGAAGAGAGGCGCTTTGTAAAGTCTGCAATTGCACAGCCATAGGAGACGGAGCAGCAGCATGATGAGTGTCCATTGAGGCACGCCACCGACGATAGCCGAAAATGCCTGCTGCTATGATTCCTACTCCCAGTAAAATTAAGAGAATAGATTGAGGTAAACGATGTTTGCGAATGGAACTGGTTGAATGTGTTTTTTCCAACACAGGAGATTCACTTTCATCTGTGTGAGAGTTTAATTGGTCTAATTGATTTGCATCACTTGGAGAATTTGCATTTTCTACCATATGATTAAGTTCTATCAAATTATTTTGTTACACAAGCAACTAGAAAAACCTGATAGGGACATTTTTGTGTCCCTACCAAGACAATGAGGTCGCATGACATGTGATCGGCTAGCATCACAGTTAGTTTTATTGTTTCCTTTTATTAAAATTTTGAACAGTCAAGATAGTCCAGTTAAGCCAGCAAATATGCATCGTGCCTATTTAACGGCAAACTCCGGAATAAGTTTGCCCAGCCTGTGTTCGCTGTCATTTAGAGCGTGTTTATAAATTCGGCAAAAACCCCGATTTGTCATGCTGTTAGCGTAGCTCCACTGTAACGAGAAGCCGCTAGGCGTCTACGCAGAGCGAGGCACGTAGCGATAGCGTACTGAACGCGAGTGCCTGCACCAAGGGCGCTCAGCATCTCTCGACTACGATGCAAACCCTAGATTCTGAGTTCCAAGGGGACAGGCTGCGCCTGCGCGTAGGTTGACAGCATATAAGCCTATATGCTGTCAACCTATATGCTCTCAAAGCACTTAGCCGTAGCTACATCTTTAACAAGGATGCAGTTGCTAACAAAGCGCTAAAGTTTTTCTCAAAAATCCGCTAGTCCATCAAGCACTAAAGGTGTAGCTTTGAGCTGGCAATAGCTGCCAAGTCGTATCTCCTGTCAGTGCTAAAACATACTGGTGATATTGTACTAAGCTAGCACGATGCCCGACGCTAATGAATGTTGTAGCCGTCTTATTTAGCTGCCTGTATAGACGATCCTCGTTTTGACTATCCAAGGCGCTTGTCGCTTCATCCAAAATGGCGTAGCGGGGTTGGGTCAATAGCAGGCGGGCGAAGGCAAGACGTTGCTGTTCGCCTAAGGATAAAATATTTGCCCAGTCCAGCTCTGCATCAAGACCACCAACTCTCTCTGGCAGGTCGGTAAGATTCACCTGTTGTAACACCAGGTAGAGTTTATCTTCCAAGATTTCACGATTGGTGTTGGGGTACAACAATTGGCTACGCAAGGAACCCAAAACCATATAAGGTCGTTGAGGTAAAAATAGCATCTCCTCAAGTTTTGGCCGGATAATGCAGCCGGTGCCTGCGTTCCACAAGCCCGCGATCGCCCGAAGCAATGAACTCTTGCCACAGCCGCTCTGCCCCACAATTAGCAAGCCTTCTTTTGGTGACAGCGCCACCGACAAATCCCTAACCAGAATCTTTTGATAGTTGGGGGTATTCAACGTAATGTGTTTCAGCGCTAGTTTAGAATCCACTACTGTATCAATTACAGTCGCTCCTTCTTTCAAGGTTTTACTAGCAGTGTCTAGAGTCCAGTCGAACAAAGCTAAACGATTCACTCCAGCAGCAAACGCACTCAGCTGTTCAAACCTACTCACAATTACAGACAGCGCGCTTAATACCTGACTGAAAGCAATACCCGCCTGGATAACCACTCCCAATTGAATTTGACCCGCAAAGTAGGCAGGTGCAAGCACCACAAAAGGCAAAAGTGCGATCGCATAATTATAGCCTGTGGTAAAAAAACTCAAATTCCGCTCCCAAGCAATCACGCGATCAAAGTTCCGATACGCCTCATTGAATCGTTGCTTCACCTCCTCAAATTCCTGTGCTTCTCCCTGATAAAAGGCAATCGATTCGGCATGGTCACGCACATGCACCAGACCATAGCGAAAGTCTGCTTCTTTCCTTAGCTGATTGAAGTTTAGCCCAATCAGTCGTTTGCCAATCAGCACTGTAATTACGGTACCCGCGATCGCGTACACCACCAAGACGATGACGAGGGTCAGAGAAATTGACCCTAGCACTCCAATAAAACCAATCAGAGTTGTCACCGAAGTGAGAACAATTAACAGAAAGTCTAGAGAAACTTTAGTAAAGCTGTTAATATCTTCAGATATTCGCTGATCGGGGTTATCAACATTCGGGTCGGAGTTGATCTGGTAGTAAGCCCGGTTTTGAAAATACTCGTTGAGAAACTGATTAGTCAACCACCGTCGCCAGTATAAACTCAACTTTTTTTGGATGTAGTTAAAGAAGACAACCAAAGGGATCGCCACGACAATGACACCGACAAAAATCCAGACGCTGCGATAGAAGCTCTCAATATTCTTTTGTTCGAGTGCGTTAATCAGGTTTCGATTCATAAAGCTGAGAAGCACGCTCAGACCACTGGCAACTAGCGCCAGCACCAGCAAAATAGCCAGCAGTCCTCTCGCGCTCCATTTTTCATTAGAAAACCAGTAGGGTTTAGCGATCGCCCAAAAACGCTGCCATAGCTGACGGTTAAATCGATTCATTTTTTGTTACCTGCTTATGCTGTGTCATAATCGCTCAGCCGAAAATCTGCCTAGCGTAGTTCGTTTTTGACTTGTTTGAAGCCATAGTTAATACTCTAGGACTTACGCACTGTAGAAATGCACCCGCATATGCATTTACTATCGCCGTCTTTGCAACCACCTTGTAAAAGGCCGTTGGTTTCACTTTAGGCTGCAATTGTCAATAATTTGGAAAGATTTAAACACAACGCTTGAAAATTACCTTGTCTTAAGATTTACTTAAGTCCTAGATTAGTGCTGCTATCCTACAGTCTTACCGTTTGGTCATCACTGGCACTGGCAAGTATATTACCTTGGGGGCTGAAGGTGACTGATGTAACCCGATGACTATGTCCCTGAAAAGTTTTGAGGCATTCATAAGTACTGACATCCCACACCTTCACCGTTTGGTCTTCGCTGCTATTTCCAAGCAGGCTACCATCGAGACTGAAGGCGAGTGACTAGATGCTACCACTATGACCTTGCGATCGCTTCTCCCCAATCCAGGCGTTTGCTGGCAATCTTTGTCTCATCCTTTTCATCTGTGCTTCGAGAGCGAACCGCAGCATCCAGTTCACCTATCTCTTCACAGTCCACTTGTAACGCATTGCCCACGGAAAGACTTCCTCAGTTGCGTCATCAGCTCCCCTGAACAGATACCGAGATGATATTGCTCTAATTCAAATGGAGCAAGCAGGTACTTATGTAACTAATTAAATTGGTATAAAATTAAATTGGTATAATATCAAAACTGTTATCAAAATGACAATGTAGAGACGCGGTGAATGAAAGCGTCTCTACATTCCTAAATCTCACTAAACTCCTTAACCAAGTCGTATTGGTTTATACAGCCATATTGACAAAAGGGACACTATTTTAATCTGTCAGAAATGCCAGTTTATTGGTTAAACTGCTTTAAAATACTGCACATTATCCTTAAGGTATGAGCGTACTTTGCCTGCTTTTTGTAATCGTCTGCCAACGGAAATAATATCTTCGATTCGCTTGCCCAATTTTAATTTCAATTCAAAAGCACTTAGTTCCCGCAAATCGACGAGTTCTAGAAATTGATCCGCAAAGTTTTTGTCAGCCATATTGGGAACTGCGGCATCCAAACTAAGTGCCCACCAACAAGGTTTACCTGCTCCGGCTCCAAATCGAAAAACTTTTCTTCGAGCCTCCAAATAAGTTAGTTTTTTAAGCGCTGTTCCTCTACTGATCCCAATCTGAGATGCAATTTCTGAGGTTGTCTGAGGGTTTCTGAGTAATGATATAATTGTTACTTCTTCTTGTGTAGATAAAGGCAATTCAGTCAATGTGTTAGTTTGGCGTCTTTTATGTGGAAATGGAATTGGATTTAATTCCTTTAAGTTAGTGCATGTTAAACAAACTGGTTTTCCTCGAAGAAAAGTTCTAGGGATAGTTTCCGATTGACAAAATTGACAAACTTGTTTTAAGCAACCAGGGTAGATGTACAACTGCATTTTTATTCTGCTCCTTATGCTGCCATGTTTGTTTTTATTTCCGCTAAAGCAACTTCAACTGCCTTGACAAGTACTTCTGAATCGTTCAATTCCATTGATTGAGCTACAAGTTTAATAAGTCCTTGAACAATGAGTTTTTCGGGAGTCTTATTGTGCTCTTTGGCAACTTTTTCTAGTTTGATACAAACTTCTGTATTAGAGTCTTGAAGGCTATGTTCTACTCCACACAAATTAAGTTTATAATAACGCTCAGTACCAGAAAGATTTTGATGCCAACCGCAAAGACTCTTTTTTTTTGGTTTTGATGGTGGTAATTCAATTCCTTGATCTGCTGCTATTTCTTGAACAGCTTGTTGTACAATTTTGGCTGTTAAGCGTCCATTGCCAGCCAATTTTTGAGCGTTAATATACGCCTTTTGAACCTGTTCTGGCTGAGCTTTTAGTAGAGCTAATTTACGACAATGATCTTCTGGTATGGTTCCTGGTTCTACTCCCAAAGAGTCGCGTTCAATACGCCCAGCTTGCCACTGTTTTTGTAAATTAGAACGGCTTCCTTGAATGAAGTCACTATTTAACAGAGCAGTCATATTTTTAAATCCAAGGTGTTCATACCCTTTCCCTTCATCTAGTAAGACTAAATAGTGACGAATAATGTCGTTACTACGTTTCTGAATTTTAGGCAAAGCTTTCAACTGTCTCAAATGAGAGTTAATAAAAGTGATGATTTTCTCTGCGTCTTTTTTGGAAAGCGGTTTTTCTAGAATCTGGGGACTAAAGGGAATAATTTTTGAGTTCAAATTTGAACTTATTGAAGAGGGTTGTTTGAAATTGTCTGCTAAAGTGTAGGCTTCTGTGTTCTCCAAATGCTCTAACTCAAAAGGCAAGCCAGACAATTCCGGTTCGTTATCCCACTGGACGATAGGAGGAAGAAAATCTTCTCCATCTATTTGAGCTAAATCAACGGTTGTTCTTGGTTGACTACACGAAGTGAGGTAATTGCTTGAAATAGATTTTTCATCTTTATACAAGTTCAAATTTGAACTTGTGTTAAGAACTAAGCTATTATCATCGGAGTTTTCCTGACTTAATTCTAGGGGATTCACTGGTTCAACTATCTGGGAGTCTTCAAAAAAAACCCACGCGCTAGGTGTAGCGCACTCTTGGACTCCTTTGTATATCCCAACTCGTCCTTTATACAAAACACGCTCGCCTTCTATAAGTAACTTAAGAACCTGCCAACGTTTCTCTTTGTCACTTAATGGCTGTAAATTGGTTTCTAACATTGGCTTTTGTACAACTGCTGAATTTTTGACTAAGTTCTCATTGACTATGAGGTGAAATTCACGTCTAGCTTGAAAGTTTGTAAAAGTTTCAGTTTGCTTTTCCCAGGAATCACCACAAGGTGATATAATTTTGATTAATATCCCTCTTCCATTTATTGAAAAGTGTGCTTTATAACCTTTATAATCCTCTTCAAAAGCTTGAAAGCTTTGGATAACTGAAAGTTGGTAAAGGCGCTCCTGTAAAAGCTTGATTCTGCAATCTCTTTCTTGTTTGGAAATTTTCCTTAATTTCTGAATTGCCTTCTCCGATTCTTGTAGTTGAGGGATGTCTTCGATATTTGTTTCGGCAAGAATTTCGGAAATTTTTAAATTTCCTTCTAAAGTTAGTAGCGAAACGATATCAGTAGGGCTTTGTATTAGCGGGAAAGATGTCATAATTTTTGAAAGTTTTTTTTGGTTAGCTTGTCGCTTTATGCGGCATTTTTTTTGACAAGCCGCTAACAAGCAGATCAGACGTAGTTACTTGGTTTGAGCAAAGCATTTTGTGCTTTATGAAGGACATCCTGAAAATTTCAGGTTAGAAGCCCACAAATGAAAGAATGTTTTGCTTGTTTTAAGGAAAACAGTTAAATAAAGAAGTGATTGATTTCTTCTCTCACTAAAGACTAGGGAAATTTAAGCTGTTCGTTTGGGTACAGCTTCAGTCATGTCCCTCCGCTTTTTAACTTTGGTTTCCCAGACATGAAGTTTAGGAGGTACAATCAGTAATGCTCTAGAAGGCTTAGCTAAATTAAGCCCTAGCTGTAACTCTAGCTTTGTTAAAATGTTAGCTGTCTTGTTGACGCCAGTGTTAATAGCTGTACCTGCATTGGTACGGAAAATGCCGCGTTTTACTCGTTTGTCCTTAAATACCAAGCTCTTGGGTTTTTCACCATATTTTGACAGTGGATAAGTGTTTAGGAATGATGGTTGAGATATGTACGTCTTGTCAATTTCTACAAACTGCATCCCGTAGAACTCGCACAGTTGCTTGATATGGTTTTTAAGTCTTGCAGTTAGTAGTTCCATAAACGGTTGATTGATTTTAGTTGCTAAATTCGAGTTTTGCTGACTTCCTCTATTCCATCCAAAAAATTCCGCTTTAATATTATGTTCCAGGCAGTAGTCCATGACTAGCATTGCGGATTTGTTAAGAGTATCTCGCATGTGGTGATTACGCTTCGAGGTTATACGTGCACTTCTAACACTCCACAAACCTTGAAGTCTAGGGTGTTTAATAGTTGCAACCTGTTTGTTGTATGGTTGATTTTGTGATTTCATTTTGCCCTTATCAATAATAAAGCTTGTTCCAACGTTGCTAATACAGATTAGCCAATTAATAATTTGTGCATCAATGCCAAGAGAACTTTTTTAATCTCCGGTCATTAAGTACGGCTTCTAAGAGGATGTCTGAAAAGATTGGATAAGGTATATTTTGTCATTCTGTTCGCGTAGCGTGCGCCAAGGGCGCATACGTAACGAAGTGGAGCGTAAGCGCAAAGCGCAGGCTCCTTCATGTGCGAAGCGTGTCCCCTTGCGACTCAGAATCCCTATTCACCGTGGATTTGTGAGATGCTGAGCGCCCTTGGCGCACGCCCTCGCGTTCACTGCGCTGTCGCTCCGTGCCTCGCTCTGCGAGGAGCTACGCTAACAGCATGACATTTTTGACTTCTCAGACATCCTCTAACTCACCATTGAGGTTTAACAAAGATTGGTGATATTGATACATTGGTTAACCACCTCCTCGCTATTTTAATTTTTTTGTTAGTAAGCTAATATTTCTGACTATCTATGACACTATTAAAACAAAAAAATTGGGCATTATACTATTTGGTAAGAAAGCATGAAATTGCCAAGTTTACCTGTCAAAGTGTCCATTCTTATATAGAAAATAGGTGAGTACATTTCTTCTGAATGTTGCACTTAGATCTAGAAACAGAGGCTAAGTAAAAATCTGCGCCATCAAGTCAGATAATTTTATTGGCTTTTTTCGCTAAATTCAAGGCTTTGAGTTTGATGTTGAGTTATGAAATGGCATCAACTCTTTTTGGTGCAAAAGGTCAGTTTCTTGGCTGGTTTTCTTCGGCTAAGAGCGGAACGATTCACGCTCATACAAAAGTGGCAGACAGGTTGTGTGTCTATGACAATGAATTTTCTCCCCGCTTTCAAGAAACGGGGCTTTCAGGCTAGTTTCTTGTCATGTGTGATCTAAATTGGGTAAGTTCTACCTTTTAGAGTTTGGCAAAGCAAGTGCTTGATTCTAAGGGGGCTTGGAGGCAAGCGCAAAGGGTACACTGGACGAACGAAAGACAATATGTGAAGATGCATAGTGTTGTCTGTTTATCGTTGCTGGATAGTGCTAAAACCTAGCAAAGCCTGTTTGTAGCAACTAGTTACTAAAGCTATTAGTTGGTTAGAAAGAACGAGGGATTACAAGGCTTTTTCTTAGAGAAATCTGTCTTAGGTTGAATGACGATTATGAACCATTTGGTTATCACTCCTTCTATAAGGTTAATTAAAGGTTCTGCTTGCTCGATGCTCTACTTTGTTGAGATATTCAACAATGGCTGCTTCGACAACTCGACCTTTCCACATTGCTTGTTGCTGGGCAAACTGATGTAACCTTTGGGCTACAGTTCTGTCAATGTATACGTTTACATTGATTCTTTCTCTTTCTGTCACTCTAGCCATATACTAATAAAAGAACTTACCACGCTTGATAAGTACATTTATAACTTGAAATCAGAGTAAGTGCAACGTCATTATAGAGATTTATTATTGAAAGATGCTTATGGATGGTGACGCCCGAAATAAGTTAGCAGAAGCTATCAAGAAAACCAGGGGAGATAGAAGCCAGAGAAAGTTTGCTAAGGATTTGGGCGTAAGCTATGTGACTATACAACTCTGGGAACGAGGAGAAGTTATCCCAGATTTGGCAAACTTAGAGGCGATCGCTACTTCTCGTGGACAAACCCTTGAGCAATTGCTCGCTGAAGTCAGAGGACAAGCAACTGAGGTAACCCATAAACCAAAAGTGGCGGAGGATGTACTTCCTACCGCCAGACAGTTATCCAAAAAGGAGCGTGTTCGTTTGATTAAGCTTTTGGTTGATGAGGTAAGTGGAGAATGTTAGTCGTAGCTGCTTTCTACAATTTGTTCAAGGCATTTAACGACTTCTTCAAATTTCTCCTCATCATTTTGAAAAAACCAATCTGTGAAAGCTTCTAGCACCTCTTTTTGTGTGTAGCCTGCTGTAAAAGCAGTATCTACAAAGACGAAAACGCACTCCCTAAGAGTGCGCCTGCGCTCGTTGGTAAATAATTCCTGAAAAGGATTGTAGATTTCGGCACCCTGAAAATTATTACTTTGCATCGTAATCTTAGTCTGCTGTACTGGTAGATTTATAGCCTGTGCATTAATTCTTATTTTGCACAGGCTATTTTTAAGTTACAAAAAGCACAAGTACTGAAACACTCTACCTAAAGATAGATGTGGATTTAAAGTTATTTATTTGTCAAGGTTCAGTTATTTTTGACACTTATCTAAAGTTACGTTCTTGTTATGCTGTAAGTTAGGTTTTCTAAATAAAATATTTTTTATGAAAAAAACCCAAGAATGATTTGCTGTTTTTAATTTCCTTATCAGTTGTTCCTCTACGACTCCTGTTTCTTATTTTGTAGGGGAAAACGCCGCTTTTTAAACTCCCTCTACTATCCTGAGCGGAAGTAGGGAAGTAAAAAGTGCTTTCATGAAATCAAGACGTTATTTAGAAAAGCAAATAATTCAGTATATGCAGTTGTTGGGTGAACGGTATGAGGTATCACACCCTACACTCGGTGCTGACAATTTTGTTTAAGGCGATTCCAGCCAACCAGCTTTCACTGTCAGTAGACTGAAAATTTTTGAAACTTCAGGAGAGAATAAGGGTTTCAGCCGATTGGGGCTGCCGATAAGGCGAAGGCTTGACAGTGAGTCGCAAAGCGGCACGATACGCGTTCGTGTATCGCGACTAGAGACCGATCAAGTAATCTATTGAGGGAAAGTGGTTGGTTGTTGTAAGTGGCTTGACGAAAATAAGTAGGTGGACAAAAGTAAATGCAACTGTGTAAACAAAAATTAAGGGTCGATTTACAAGTTCTCGTCAACAGGTACGAGACTGTGAATTAAAACGAAAGCGTTTGACCTTGAAGAATTTAGCTTTTTTGTCTAGCTCTAACCCTTTAATTTTGGCCAAGGTATTGTACATACCTTTAATTATTTACACCGACCTACTTAGTTAGAAAATCAACTATCACTGTTTCATCACTTTAATAAAGGTTTGAATTTGGATTCAAACTTTAGTTGGAGCCAAATTTCCATTTTAAGATGGACTGATTGATCAATCAGTGTATTGTGCAAAAGTTTCAACTCTTAGTGGACGACAACTTACAGCAGATTACATATATTGAATTCATGCAAAAATTGATAGCAATTTAGTTGTAAGAGCTAAGTTTGCCTCACGGAGGATAGTTTTATGGCATCCATTCCATTACTGATTAAAGATGATTTTGAGTACCTAAGGGTTCCATCTCAGATTGATTTTTTTGGCGATTCCTCTGTTAATCATGCACTCACTGCTGTCGCACAAGAGGTTGTTGAGTTGCTTCAACAAGCTTATGCTTTTCAAACTGACGGCATCAACCACGTCAAGACGAACTCGATTCGCGTAGTCGAGCCAGAGTACACGGATATCATTCCTATTGAACCTTTGACTGCTAGGCAGTTAGAGGTGTTAAAACTGATTGTTGACGGGCATAACAATATTATGATCGCCCGGAAGCTTTATATCGCTGTAGCTACGGTAAAAGCCCATATTCGCAAGATTCTGAAGAAGCTCTATGTGAGCGATCGTACTCAGGCAGCAATTCGGGCACTCCGCTGTGATCTTGTCCACTAAACAGGACGATGATGGGTTTGAAAGCGGTCATGATCTTTACAGTTTGTATTTCTTAAGGAGATAAAGCCATGTCAGACAAGCATGAAGCTGTGAACATTTTTCCATCCCATGTTGAGGCAGAAGCTGCCGTGTTAGAACTTCAAAAAGCTGGCTTCGACATGCAAAAGATTTCGATTATCGGTAAAGACTATCAAACCACTGAGCATATCCGTGGCTTTTTAACTTGGAAAGATATTGCTAAAGCTGGAGCTGGAGAAGGAGGCTACTGGGGTAGCTTTTTTGGTGGACTATTCGGCATTCTCACAGGTGTCGGCTTGCTCTTTATTCCGGGAGTGGGTCCTGTGATTGTTGCTGGGCATGTTGCTGGAGTGCTGGCAGGTTGGCTCGAAGGTATGGTTGTGGGTGGTGTTGGAGCTGCCGTTGCTGGGGGACTGGTAGGTGCCCTTGTAGGATTGGGAATCCCAAAGGAGAAAGCCCTAAAGTACGAGACACAAATCAAAGCAGGCAAGTTTATGGTCATTGTGTCAGGTACAGATGAGGAAATCAATCAAGTGCAACAGATTCTACAAAATGCAGGTCATGAAGTTAATCAAACAGTTGTTGCTTAGTACAGCATTTCATTAATTTGTAGCAGATTAAATTTGGCGATACTCTGCGTCTCTTTGCACGTTCCTCCGCTACCTGGTGCGTTTAAAAAAGTTACGAACTTATGCAATGCCTGTACTTAGTGAGGGCAGCGACCACACAACGATGTCTTGTATAAAGTAGTTGTTGCGTTTTGGATACAACGGAATCGACTGCAAACGTCTCCTTAGAGGAACTCTCATGAAGCTCGACACAGTATTTACTTCAACCCTTACTTTTAATTCCACGACTCCTTACCATCAAAGTACTTGGCAAGTTATTCAAAGTTATGTTCAGCTTACAAAGCCTCGCATCATCTTATTGTTACTGATCACGATGGCTGCCAGTATGGAAATGGCAGCAAAAGGGCACGTCGCTCCCTGGCTTCTATTGATCGCGTTAGTGAGTGGTGCTTGTGCCGCAGGAGCAGCAAATACAATAAACTGTCTTTATGATCGCGATATTGATTTCGCGATGGAACGAACCCGTCATCGTCCGCTTCCGTCGGGTCGGATACAACCTCATCACGCATTACTGTTTGCGATCGCGCTCACACTGATTTCGTTTACGCTGCTGGCTGTCTTTGCTAACTTGTTGAGTGCTAGCTTAGCAATGGTAGGAATTCTCGTTTATGTATTAGTCTACACCCACTGGTTGAAACGGCATCACTCCCAAAACATCGTTATTGGAGGAGCCGCAGGGGCAATTCCGCCTCTGGTTGGGTGGGCAGCAATAACAGGTGATTTGAGTTGGGCAGCGTGGTGCTTGTTTGCGATCGTGTTTCTATGGACACCTCCTCATTTCTGGGCATTGGCAATGATGATTCAAGATGATTATGCCAAAGTTAATGTTCCCATGTTGCCCGTGGTTGCAGGGAATGAAACCACGACTCGACAAATTTTTGCCTATACTTTAATCCTCATTCCAGTAACCTTACTGCTTGCCTATCCGCTCCATGTTATGAATTTGCTGTATCCAATTGTTGCGCTCGTTCTTGGTGGCATTTTTGTTCATAAAGCCTGGTTGTTAATGCAGTTTCCCTCAAATCTGGAGTTAGCACGAGCGCTGTTCAAGTACTCCATTCTTTACATAATGCTGCTATCGATTGGAATCATCATCGATTGTTTACCCATTACTTCTGACATATTTAACACAATTTCTTAACTATCAATTTATTAAATTCAGGTGTGGATAATACAAATCTGAATTTGGGTTCGATAAGATTCTTACATCATTAAGCAGCATACATAAATTTCTGCTTTTTTGATTGAACGCGACAAGAGAGTTACATTGCTAAGCTATTCATGAGACAAGATTGCGGAATGTAACTTCCATCTGTGTCCATCTGTGGTTAATTATTCTTTTTTTTGAATCAATGCAAGAAGTCGATTAAATTACTCGCTGTTGTTTACTTTCCCTTTCGTAAAATGAATTCCTCGACTCACCCTACGATTATTGTCGGAGCTGGTTTTACGGGTCTTTTCACGGCTTTGCATCTGCGTCATCAGCATGATTTTCGTTCAATCACCCTGATTGATCCGCAGGAGCGGTTTGTTTTCAAGCCTATGCTGTATGAGCTACTAACGGGTGAACTGCCAGACGATACAATCTGTCCAACTTATGAAGAATTGCTGCAAGGCAGCGGTATCAACTTTGTCCAGGACAAAGTAGCAGCAATCGACTTACAAGAAAAACGCGTTCATTTAGCCTGTGGCTTAGACTACACCTACAATTACCTTGTATTAGCAGTCGGCAGTATTCAGGGCTATCTGGGAACGGAAGGAGCGCAAGAGAACGCATTCGCATTTCGGACGCGAGAGAATGCGTTAGCTTTAGAACGGCAGTTACGGGATTGCTTGCTGCACGCTAGCCAAACGAAGGACGAACAGCAACGGCGATCGCTCTTGACATTTGCCGTTGTTGGGGCAGGTCCAACAGGTGTAGAAATGGCAGCAACGCTAGCGGATCTGTTGCCTTACTGGTACGCCCAACTCGGCGGTAATATTCATGAGATTCGCATTGTCTTGATTAATCACGGCAAGACCATTCTCTCCGGGGATGTCAACGCCTCCCTAAAGGAGTTAGCGTTACAGGCTTTTAAAACCCGAACTGTACTGGTTGAGCTAGTTTTGGGTGTGGGAGTGAAAGCGGTTCATCCCGATCGTCTGGAGTATCAGCCTGCCAATAGCTCAGAAATAAATACTTTATTAACGCAAACGACCATCTGGACAGCAGGTACGGCAACAAATCCACTGATCCAAAGCCTCAGTACTCAGATAAGCGCAGGTCATTTGGATCAGCATGGTTTACCGCTTGTAACCCCAACCCTGCAACTGCTAGATTTTCCAGAGGTGTTTGCAGCAGGAGATTGTGCAGATGTGCAGCAACAGCGACAACCTGCTCTGGCACAGGTGGCATATCAGCAAGGCGCAAGCATTGCCCACAATCTCATTGCTCTTACCAAAGGTGCATCGCCTAGCCCAGCCCATGTGAATTTGCGGGGAACTCTAATGAAATTGGGTATGAGCAATGGTGTGGCGAATCTGTTTGACAAAGTGCAGATTACTGGCAAACCTGGTGATATCATTCGCAACGTGACGTATTTGGAAATGCTGCCTACCCCGTTACATGACTTTAAGGCAACAACCGAATGGCTTAAGGAAGAAATCTTCCATCGTTACCACCGACCCAACCTGGTTTCGCAAACCGCTGCAAAACAGCCTCCTCTCTCTGCTAGTGAGCAACGAAATCGATCACTAGTGAAAGCGCTGGCGATTCTAGCCCCGATCGCTTTTCTGATTGCTGCCTATTTGGGCTTACGAACTCCACCATCCGAACAGATTAGGCAACCGCAGATGAACTCAACTACGCAACCAACCCCATAGCACTATAACCAGGAGAACGCGATGCCTCTGCCGCCATTGAATGACCAAAATCTCCCTTATCCGGATACGATACATCCGGTCGTTGTTCACTTTGTGATTGCAATGGTATTTTTTGCCTATTTTTGTGACATCGCCGGATATCTTAGCCGCAACCACCGGATGTTTGAAGTGAGTTGGTGGAACCTGGTTGTTGCATCAGTTGCTGTTTTTGTTGCCGTTATTTTTGGTGAATTTGAAGCAGCATTGGCACAACCCTATGCTGCTGCCCAACCCGCATTAAATTGGCACACAGTGAATGGTTGGTCAATTTCAGCCATTCTCGTTGCCATCACGGCTTGGCGCGGCATCGTTCGGGTTCGTGATCCGCTAAAGGTGCCTGTAGTTTACCTGGGTGCAGCCACATTTTTGATGTGTCTCGTCTGTTTGCAAATTTATCTGGGTAATTTAGTGGATTGGGTGTATGGACTCCATACGGTGCCTGTGGTGGAAGCAATAAAACAAGGACTCATAAAATGAATCCACAATTGATTGAACAACTTAAGCAATTGGGAATTGAATTAGGGGCAAACGGATTGCCGTATCGATTTCCACTACATCCCAACTTCGTGCATCTAACGTTGGGTTTGTTCATTATCGCGATCGCGTTTGATTTCGCAGGTACGTTCTTTCCGTTAGAACGACAAATTCTGAAGTTCTTCTCAATGCCAGTTAGTCGGTCTAACTTTTTTGATGTAGCGTGGTACAACGCTGTTGCAGCATCTGTGATTTCGTTTTTTACTGTGGCGGCAGGCTTTTTCGAGATCTTGCTGGCAGAACCCCCCACGGATATGAATAGCGCTTGGGGATTGGGTGCGGGTACAACCATGCTGTTGCATGGCGTAGGTGGAGTGTTATTACTAACCATGATCGTGGGAATGACGATTTGGCGAGGATACCAGCGCTTTCGCTGGCGCAAAACCAATCTTCAGCAAGTGCAGTGGAGTTACCTGCTGGCAGGAATTTTCATTTTGGGATACATGTTCGTTCACGGGACATTGGGGGCGCAATTGGGAGCCGAGTTTGGCGTGCATAATACGGCTGCTTATCTGATTCGGCAACGCGAAAACCCCAATCAAGTCCTCCAACCCTAAACGTTTGATTATGCGAACCTTTAACATTGCACTATTAGCTATTTTTGTTGGCGTGATCATTCTTGCCAGTCATGCAATGGGACAGCAAGCGTATCATTGGCTTCCGATCGCAGCAGCAAAAGAAGCAGAACCAGTTGGTCATTTGTTTAGTTTCCTGGTCAAACTCGGAGCGATCGTCTTCCTGGGTGTATTGGGGATGCTGCTCTATTCTATTCTGTTCTACCGAGCCGCCAGCAGCGATACCAGCGATGCACCTGCCATCCGCGGCAATTTGAAGTTGGAAATTACCTGGACGGTGATTCCAATTCTACTAGTGATATGGATTGCAAGCTACAGCTACAACATTTACCAGCGCATGAACACTCTTGGTGCCTTGCCACTGGTTCATCTGCACCTCCTAGAAGCCCCCGCCTATGCTGAGACGGGCAGTAGCGATATGCAGCCCAGTGAACAGATTGAGGTCATCGCAAAACAGTGGTCTTGGTCGTTCCGCTATCCCAGCCAGAATGTCACTAGTACGGAGTTACATCTTCCAGTCAACCAGCCAGTTCATTTAATGTTGCAGTCTGAGGATGTAGTGCACGGCTTTTTTGTACCCAATTTCCGAATAAAGCAAGACATCATTCCGAACCGGACGATCGAGTTAAAGTTCACCCCCAATCGTGTCGGTCAATATCAACTGCACGACTCTCAATTCAGTGGCACTTATTTTGCTCTGATGGAAGCAAACGTGTATGTCGATTCTCCTGAACGTTACAGCCAATGGCTAGCCCAAGCTGCCACCCGTCCGCCTGTCCCAGCAGTGAATCCAGCAACGTCTGAACATACTCAACCTCCGGGAATACCGCTGCGGAGCAATTGGCGTACTGTTCCGCCTGCTCAGCCTCCCGTTGTGAATTTTGCTCAATAATTCCGCAACATTTTATCATATCATGTTATGTGCGCCAAGTTACCCATAATAAAACTTATATGTAGTAACGATTTGAGTCCTTGTTTTCAAAGGAAGAGGACTTTTGTCCTCACTACAAACTTAGTACTGCATTTCATAAATCCGTATCGCAATAAACGGCTTGTCGTTGCGCTAAGCGCGTTCGCCGCTAGGCGTGCCGCAGGCATAGACAGCGCAACAACGAATTATAACGCTACGAACTTGTGCGATCTTGTACTTAGTAGGTTATTTAATTGGACATGATATCAGTCAGGATTTGACAACCCTCTTGCAGTCTCACAAAATCTCTTGCTCAACCTGCCCCGATTCAATTTTTACAATCCAAAATTCAAAACTCAACACTATACTAAGAAGGTAATTAATGACAAACATTTCTGTTGCAGGTGCTGAAGACCCGCTCAAGCTTGGACAGACTGGTTGGAAGCGCTACTTCAGCTTTAGCACCGACCATAAGGTGATTGGTGTTCAGTATTTAGTCACAGCATTTATCTTCTTCCTGATTGGCGGCTTATTCGCCATGATTGTTCGTGCAGAACTGCTCACCCCGCAATTAGATGTCGTCGATCGCTCGCTTTACAACGGACTGTTCACGATGCACGGCACAATTATGATCTTTCTGTGGATCATTCCGGCAAATGTGGGATTGGCGAACTATTTGGTGCCACTGATGATTGGGGCGCGAGAGACTGCCTTTCCGGTACTGAATGCGATCGCCTTTTGGCTGATCCCGGTTGTGGGGGTCTTGCTGTTGTTCAGCTTTTTCTTACCCAGTGGCACGGCTCAGGCTGGTTGGTGGTCTTATCCTCCTGTTAGCATCCAAAATCCCTCTGGTCACTTGATCAACGGGGAATTCATCTGGTTACTAGCAATCGCAATCTCTGGGGTATCCTCCATCATGGGCGGTGTGAACTTGATCACGACGATTGTTCAAATGCGAGCACCAGGGATGACCTTCCTTCGGATGCCGGTTTATGTTTGGACGACTTTCAGTGCTCAACTGTTGCAATTGTTTTGCCTGCCAGCCCTCACGGGTGCAGCTATTATGTTGCTGTTCGACCTCTCCTTTGGCACAAACTTTTTCACCCCCTTCAAGCAGGGTGATCCGGTGATCTACCAGCACTTGTTCTGGTTTTACTCTCATCCTGCTGTGTACGTTATGGCGTTGCCTGCGTTTGGAGTCTTCTCAGAAGTTCTTCCTGCCTTTGCCCGCAAACCACTGTTTGGTTATAAGACCGTCGCTATTTCCTCGCTGCTTATCGCTTTTGTCAGCACTCTCGTTTGGGTGCATCATATGTTTGCCAGCGCCACACCCGGCTGGATGCGAATGTTGTTTATGGCAACGTCAATGCTCGTGTCAGTACCGACGGGAATCAAAGTGTTTGCCTGGACTGCGACAATTTGGCGAGGCAAACTGCATTTCAAGACCCCAATGCTATTTGCTTTAGGCGGTGTCGCCATGTTTCTGTTTGCAGGCATTACTGGGGTAATGCTGGCTGCAGTACCCTTTGATATTCACGTCAACAATACTTACTTTGTAGTGGGGCACTTTCACTATGTAGTTTTCAATACCGTAACGATGGCGTTATACGCTGGAATCTACTTCTGGTTCCCAAAAATTACCGGACGCATGTATTCCGAGGGGTGGGGCAAGCTCCACTTCTGGCTCACCTTTATTGGAGCGAACCTCAACTTCTTTCCAATGCACCCAGTCGGCTTACAGGGAATGGTGCGCCGCATTTCTTCCTACGACCCGCAGTACACGGGATGGAATGTAGTTGCCAGCTTGGGAGCTTTCTTATTAGGCATGTCTACCTTACCCTTTATTGCCAATATAGTAAGTTCTTGGTTGCAGGGACGCAAATCGCCTAATAATCCTTGGAATGCCACTGGATTAGAGTGGACAACCTCCTCACCGCCGCCGAGCGAAAATTTTGAAGAAATTCCAACCGTGACCTCGGAGCCTTATGGTTACGGAGAACCTCACCGCTTGACTGTCGAGCAATCGTCTATTTAGAGAGAAGCAGTCATGAAGACAGGAACAATAAAACGATTGATTGCTGGAACGTTAACAATTGGCATGATTGGACGGTTGCGATCACAGCCCCTCTTCGCGCTTCCAGTTAGCCAAGCTCAACGAAATCCCTCTCAAGACTATGTACTTCCCTATCGGGGCAGTTGGACAGGAACCTTCCGTACTGTCGGTTCTCAGGGGCAGATACTCGTATTTATTGATCCTTCCGGCAAACTGTACGGAAGTTTGAAGTCCAACGATGGTGAGAACTTTGCTCAAATTAGCGGCTACCATCGCGGAAGTACGTTTCATATGGTTTTCACCCCTCCACCCAGCAGCCTTAACCAGTTTGGAACTGCTAGTCCTTACACCGTTGATGGAACCGCAGAGTGGGAGCAAGGGGTGAGGCGATTTGTCATCTCAGCCCCAACTAGAACGGGTCACTCACAGTTATATACATTTGAGCGACTATCCAATCGATGAAACAATACATCGAAGTGATAGCAATTTCCTCAATGCTTGCTACAGATACTTTTCTGGCTCCCCCCTTGACAAGCTATGCCTTAGTCGCATCTTTCTTAACAATCCACAACGGCTACGCTGTGTGGGTTGTGGGTTCGAGCTTCAAATTACTTAACTTTTTTGACGATTGCCTTCTCTTCTCTTTACCTTATTGAAAAAGCTAATTGGTATAACAATTGGCAAAAGTCTATGCCACTGTTTAATAGCGATTCCGAGAAAGAAAGTAACACATTGGCGATCGCATAACGTGCCGCAGGCATTCCCCCTAAATCTCCTCACTCTCATCTCCGGCTTAAAAAGGGGGACTTTGGCTGAATTCTCCCCCTTTTTTAAGGGGGGCTGGGGGGATCTGACTCTGACGGAGAAGTTTGAAAACACGCCCTAGCCGTCCTCCGGTTTCGCTACTGCAACTGAGAGGAAGGTTGAACTTACTGCGGTAGCAATTATTCACTCATAAGAAAGATACCTTGGAGAATCATATGTCAACCCTTTCCAACTCTGTTCCACTTACTGGCAGCAAACTCACTATACGACCTGATTCACGCCAGATTGCTCCAGTTGACCCAAACGAGCGCATTGAAGTGAGCCTCTATTTGCGACAACCCTCTCCACTGGATTTATCGAATGCGATCGGTGCTCCTCACCAACGGCAACTGCTCAGTCGGGAGGAGTACGAGCAGAAGCACGGAGCTGATCCCGAAGATATCGCTAAAGTCAAGGAGTTTGCACAACAGCATGATTTGACTGTCGTTAAAATCAGTGTTGTCCGCCAACTGGTTAAACTGGCTGGTACAGCGGCAGCGATGAGTGCTGCATTTGGGGTCGAGCTGAACCACTACGAACATCCTGAGGGCAACTACCGAGGTCGCGAAGGTGAAATCCATATCCCAACTGAACTGGCTCCCATTGTTCAGGCTGTAATGGGCCTAGATAATCGTCCCGTCGCTCAGCCCCGCTTTCGCCTGCGTGAGGCTGCCGCGAGCCCACAAGATTTGGAAACTTATACGCCGCCACAGGTTGCTCAGCTATACAACTTCCCAACCAATCTCAATGGAAGCGGTCAGTGCATCGCCATTATTGAACTGGGTGGTGGTTACGATGATAACGCTATGGCACAGTATTTCACTCAGCTGGGTATCCAGCCGCCAACCCTAGTAAACGTGTCAGTTGATGGTGGACAAAATAGTCCTGGTAACGACGCTGACAGCGAGGTTTGTCTCGACATTCAAGTCGCTGGTGCAGTTGCGCCCGGTGCAAAACTTGCTGTCTACTTCGCCCCAAATAATAGTCAGGGATTTATTAATGCCATCACAAAGGCTATCCACGACACCGATAACCAGCCCTCGATCATTTCAATTAGTTGGGGTGGGGCAGAACCGCCTGAACTTACGCAGTACGAGCAGACTCTCAATCAAGCGTGCCAAGCGGCTGCCCTGCTGGGTGTAACTATCTGCGTTGCTTCCGGTGATGACGGCTCTAACGATCGCGTTAATGACGGTAAAGCGCATGTTGACTTCCCAGCATCCAGCCCCTATGTCCTGGCTTGTGGTGGCACCACGCTTCAATCTTCTGAAAACGCGATCGCCAGTGAAGTGGTTTGGCACAATCCAGATGGAGGAGCTACCGGGGGCGGTGTGAGCGATCTTTTCGACCTGCCCTCCTGGCAAGCTGGAGCCAATATACCGCCATCAGCCAATCCGGGGGGTCGGGTAGGACGGGGCGTTCCCGATGTGGCAGGAGATGCCGATCCCCGCAGTGGTTTTAAAATTTCAGTTAACGGACAACCACAAAGGATTGGTGGTACCAGTGGAGTTGCACCTCTGTGGGCAGGGCTAATTGCCTTGATTAACCAGAGACTGGGCAAACCCGTCGGCTATCTCAACCCTATCCTTTATCAGCAACTCGCCCAACAAAACCTGCTCAATAACATCACCAGTGGCAACAATGGAGCCTACCAAGCTCGTCCTGGTTGGGATGCCTGCACGGGATGGGGTTCGCCTAACGGTACGCAGTTGTTACAGGCACTCTTAGCACTGGGGCAATCGTCGGACGACAGTAGGTTTCAGAACAGTTGTACCAACATCTCAATTAATGGAGATGTCTTATCCGCTGCTTGTGCCGATAAAAATGGTAAGAGTAATTCCACGCAACTCACCTTGATGGGAATCAGCAACGAAAATGGACAGCTAGTACAAGCCAACCTGAATAGTCCCAGTACCTTTCAGAACAGTTGCACCAACATCTCGATTAATGGAGATGTCCTGTCTGCTCAGTGTGCCGATATCAAGGGCAATGTTCACCAAACTTCGATTACCTTGAAAAGAATTAGCAACAACAATGGACAGCTTACCTATGAGTAAATGAGTTCTGATGTTCCAAGGCTCAGGACTTTCTCAAGAAGCAGGAATTGACGCCTAACTAATAAAACCCCCTTCTTTGCGAGCTATGCATTAGTCGCATCTTTCTTAACATTTGGGAGAGCGATCGCTCTCCCAGTAGCAAACCCCATTCCTTCACGATTAATTGTCAATAAACTCTAGGTTTTATCAAGAAGGATGAGTAGTATTTTGTCAAGAGGCTTGGCAGTTATGCTTCTTGAAAGCTTGGCAAGCCCTGTTGGGGGGGTCAAAGTATAGCGTTTGAAAAGGAAATTGGTATGAGTCGCGATCGCCCTCGTTTTCCCTAAAAGTGGACAAGAACCTTTAGATGTCTCGATCAACTTCATCTCAGGAGTTAGTGATGCAAAGCCCGCTCAATCCAGGGAATTCATCCCCAGAAAACATTCGCTCAATCTCCGAACGGGATAATCTTGCATTTGGATTTCCCGTATTCCTCCTATCGGAGAGCATCATCTTTATCAGCTTTTTTGTCACTTATGCGCTGCTTCGCTGGCAAAACCCAACTTGGTTTCCACCAGGAGTTTCTGGATTAGACATTCCTAGAGCAGCAATTAACACCGTCATTCTAGTGTCCAGTAGTATCGTGATCTATTTTGCAGAGCAATCGCTCGCTCGTTACAAGCTGGTTAAATTTCGTCGTCTGTGGTTAGTGACTGCTGCATTGGGTGTAATTTTTCTGATTGGACAGGTGATTGAATGGCGCAACATGCCCTTTGGACTGGATGAAGGGCTGGCAGGTGCAACCTTCTATCTGCTGAGTGGTTTTCATGGGCTGCACGTCTTCATTGGCGTAGTTTTGCTGCTGTATATGTATGGACGCTCCCTCGTTCCCGGCAATTACAACGCGGGTCATCAAGGTGTCAGTGCAGTCTCCCTGTTCTGGCACTTTGTTGATGTTATTTGGATTATCTTGTTTCTGTTGCTTTACATCTGGTAGTACCAATTCTCTATGAAGTTGAGCTTAATTCGACCCCCCTGTAGTCCCCCCAAGGCATCGGGGGGACGCTAAAGGCGGGGGTAATTATTAAGCGCTTTGTTACAGAGAATTAGTATAGCTATCTTCAGCAGTATCTTATATTACTCACAATGAGCTTAAATTCAGTAGACCGAAAACTTTTCCAGAAGGCTTATCAACCATTGATTTGAGCGAGTGTACACCATTCGCGCTTAATCCCCTTAGAATCTGCTTTTTGAGCAACAGGCGTTGTGGATTGACTCTGTGCACTCGCAGGAAGATTGCACAGAGTCAACTTCAAAAGCATCGCCTGAAACCCTTATGACAGCAGAATCTAGGAATCAGGACTCAGGAGTCAGAAGTAAACTTTGCTCTATGTCTGGCTTTTAAGTTTAAAAACTGTACCTCAAGAAAAATGCAATCTGCTGTAAGCCTGGCGATCGCATTCTCGGCTTCACAAAATCACCCATCACAAGGAACAACCATGTTAGCTGTTCGCATTGACCATTTTGGATCTCCCTCTGAACTTTTAATTCAAGAATTACCAAAACCTAATCTGGCATCAGACGAGGTTCTGGTCGAGGTTTACGCGGCGGGAATTAATCCCAGTGATGTCAAGAATGTTTCAGGTAATATGCCAGACACCACTCTGCCTCGTACGCCAGGTCGAGACTTTGCTGGAATTGTCGTAGAGGGTTCAGAAAGTCTAATTGGTACTGAAGTTTGGGGTACAGGTGGCGATATTGGCTTTACTCGCGATGGTACCCATGCCCAATACATCGTGTTGCCGAAGCAGGCAGTCACCCCCAAGCCTCAAAATCTCTCTATGGATGAGGCGGGGTCAATTGGAGTAACTTACGTGACGGCTTGGTTGTGTCTTAATGCTGCACAACTTACCGCAGGAGAAACGGTTTTGGTAATTGGAGCAACGGGCGGGGTTGGTAGTGCCGCGATGCAAATTGCCAAATGGAAGAGAGCACATGTGTTGGGAACTGTGCGGCGAGAAAGCGATCGTGAACTAGCGCAGCAATCTGGTGGAGATATCGTCATCAATCTTGCAGACAAGGAGCTTCCGGAAGCGATTCTAGCAGCAACCGACGGCAAAGGCGCTTCGGTCATTATAGATACGGTTGGTGGAGCAATGTTTGAGCTGTGCTTGCAATCACTCGCTGATAAGGGTCGCCTGACTGAGATTAGCTCTCCTGCCAAGGAGCGGCGAGTTTGCTTTGATTTAATCGATTTTTATCGTCAAGAGTCAAGATTATTTGGTGTCAATAGTTTGGCACTAGATGCTCGTGCTTGTGCAGAAATTCTGGGAACGCTTACTCCCGGTTTTGAAGCAGGTGCCCTCCGTCCTCCCGTCGCCGGAATCAACCGTTATTCGCTTCAGGACGCGATAACGGCATATGAGCAAGTTCTTAATCGAAGTGCAATTGGCAGAGTAATGCTTGCACCCAAATCTATATGAGGTAACAGACATAGGCTGAAACCCCTCTTTTCTCGTAAGTTTTCGATCTAGTGTTAAGTAGTTGTTTAATTTAGCAATCTTGAGTGGTCAGAAATTGGAGCGTGTTGCATACTGCAATAAGTTGCTGCTCTTGGATAGCTCCAACATAAATAATGAGCAACGTATTTAGATAATAGAATTTTTCATTTCCTACTGCGCAAGTAAGGGTGGAGTGAAGATGATGCGAAATCTAGCCCTAGAACTGGAACCTTTGGGAATCAGCATTAACAACATTGTTCCTGGAGCGATCGCAACTTCCATCAATACCAAATTTTTCCATGAACCTGTGAAGTTGAATCTAGTTAAACAAAACATTCCTCTCGGACGGTTAGGAACGCCAGAAGACATTGCACCGATAGTAGCGTTTTTTGCATACTCTACTGCTGACTTCTAAAGAACACTCACCTCAATTCTTCCTGATAAACTGGAGCTCAATGTGATGGATGATGTAGGGAATAATTCAAACAAAATAGATTCAGTACCGTTCCAGAAGTTTAGTAAGAAATCAATTTTAGTGATTACGGGGATAGCGATCGCAGCCCTAGCAGGAACGATTGGTTATCGCTGGTGGATTTATAATAAAACCCATGAATCAACTGATGATGCCTATATAACGAGTTATATCCATCCGATTAGCAGCCGTATTGCTGGAACGGTCATTCAGGTCAATGTAGATGATAATCAGGAAGTCAAGCAGGGACAAATACTGGTTGAGCTAGATCCCAAAGATTATCAAGTTGTTGTGCAACAAGCGCAAGCAGCATTGGAAAATGCCAGACGGCAAGCCAGTGCTGCTCAAGCGACTATTAACCTGGCATCTCAAACGGCTCAAGCCAATACAACAGAAGCAAAGGGGGCAGTAGGGGACGCGATCGCCAGCATTGCCAGTTCCCAGTCTGCTGTCAAGCAGGCGCAAGCAGGAATCGCGACTGCACAGGAACAATTCACCAAAGCCCAGGCACAGGAAGCCAATACCAAAATCACTTACGAACGGTATGAACAGCTTTATCAAACGGGGGCAATTCCTAAACAGCAGCGAGATGATGCTTTGACGGCTTATCAAGTTGCCCAGGCACAAACGAAGGCGGCACAGCAAGGTATTTTGGATGCAAAAGCGAAGTATCAATCCGCACTCGATGGTATTGATCAAGCCAGAGCAAACTTAGTGGATTCGCAGGGCAAAGTGCAGCAGGCACAAGCGAGTGGACAGCAGACCGAAGTCAACCGCCGTCAGTATAAAGCTGCCCAGGCGCAAATTGCCAGTGCGGATGCCAATCTCAAACAGGCACAGCTCAATTTGTCCTATACCGTCATCAAAGCGCCTGTTGCAGGCAAAATTGGTAATAAAACAGTTCAAGTGGGTCAACGGATTCAACCCGATCAACCGCTGCTTTCTGTCGTGAGTGATGATAATTGGATCGTTGGCAACTTCAATGAAACACAGGTGGGTAAGATGCAACCCGGAGAAGCGGTTGATATTCGTGTGGATGCATTTCCAGGCAAGACTTTCAAAGGCGCAATCAACAGCGTATCGCCTGCATCGGGTTCAGATTTCTCCTTGCTGCCTCCCGACAATGCCACTGGCAACTTTACCAAAGTGGTGCAGCGGATTCCAGTCAAAATTACCTTTGATCGCAATAGCATTAAAGGCTATGAAAACCGCATCACACCAGGAATGTCGGTTGAAGTGACGGTCAGTACGGGAAGTCATTAAACATGAGCGAAAAACTCTGGTAACCATTCCTCGCACCTTTAGGCGAGAGGCTTTATCCCCCTCCCAACACTACTTGTAATATAGGAACGTACTCATGTTGTTTGCGGAATTTCAGGCGCGGTTACGTTTAACCAGAAGGTGTACTCACCTCCACGCCCCAAGACTCATTTTTCGTTGACACTCGTTGTCTAAGTCGGTTACTAGCGGAGCCTTAGATAAGAGTCAATACTCTGCTATTGCTTATTTCAGCGTAGTTAAATTATACCAAAATTGGCTTCGTTTTGATTTCAAGATTCTGTAAAGCCCTCCTACAAGGATGGGGTTTCAAACCCAAATTTTTGATGAAGAACCAAAACTTATTCCGGAGACGCAAATTATCAAGCTACAGCCTTAAAGAACTGCTTGACAATCGCCGCTCTTTTGTGCTTCAGGTAGTTCAACCAAGTTTGGAAGGATTGATGGATGGCTCTGTTTCTACCCTCGCACCTATCTTTGCAGCCGTGTTTGCGACCCAAAAGCCCCATGTAGGTTTTGTCGTTGGACTTTCGGCGGCGGTTGGTGCGGGAATCAGTATGGCATTCGCGGAAGCCCTTTCAGATACAGGAGTAGAAACTGGACGAGGACATCCGATTTTTCGAGGTGCGATTGTGGGTTTGATGACATTTTTAGGGGGCATTTTGCACACCTTACCATTCTTGATTTCCAACGTGAATACTGCACTCTACCTGGCTTATGGAGTTGTTGTATTTGAGTTAATTGTAATTTCTTACATTCGCTACCGGTTCTTCCAATTGAATTTTATTAAATCTGCCTTTCAAGTCATTGTTGGAGGCGTTCTAGTTTTTCTTTCCGGTGTTCTTATTGGAAATGGATAGCTGAGTATTTACAAAACACACCATCATGACACGATCTAAAATGATCAAACCACAGGTGAAACAATCCAGTGATTCTATTCCCGTATTAACCTGGGTAGCGGTGTTGGGAATGAACCTGGGCGCATTGATGTCATCCCTGGATGTGACTGCTACGAATGCATCGTTGCAAGACATGACTGGCGCGTTAGGAGCCACGCTGGATCAAGGTTCCTGGATTTCTACCGCTTATTTAATTGGTGAAATTATTGTCATTCCGTTAACAGGTTGGTTGGGCAAAGTCTTTTCCACGCGCTGGTACATGACGGCTAGCACGGTCTTATTTCTAATTTTTTCTATCGCCTGTGCCAATGCTACAACATTAGTTGAAATGATTGCCTTTCGAGGCTTGCAGGGATTCTTTGCGGGTGCATTCGTCCCTGTGGCAATGGCATATGTCCTGCGTCACCTACCACCCTCAAAACACACGATTGGGTTAGCAATCTTTGGTCTTACTGTCACCCTTGGACCTGCTATTGGACCGGCATTGGGCGGTTGGTTAACCTACAATTATAGCTGGCAATACATCTTCTACATCAATCTGATTCCGGGTAGTTTGATGCTGGCAACCTGCATTTTCTTAATTGAGCATGAACCGATGCACTTGAACGAATTAAAGCAGGGAGATTGGGCAGGCATATTAACAATGGGGATCGGGCTGGGCTGTCTGCAAACCGTGTTGGAGGAAGGGAACCGCGATCTCTGGTTGAATTCACCATTCATTGTGCGATTGGCGGCGATCGCAGTCGTCTCCCTGACCCTATTTGTGATAATCGAACTGACCAAAAAGCGTCCCTTTATCAATTTGCGTCTCATGCAGCGTCGAAACCTTGGGCTTGCCAGTATCGTCAATCTTGTCGCTGGGTGCGGTATCTTTGGTGCCATGTATGTGATGCCTGTATATCTCGATTCTGTGCAACACTACACTCCCTACCAGGTTGGGCTAACTCTAATGTGGGTTGGATTTGGTTCAGTGCTGGTGATGCCCTTCCTGCCTATAATTCAGTCTAAAGTAGATTCACGGGTAATTGTCGCCGTAGGATGTGCCGTCTTTGCAGTCAGCAATTTCATCAACTCTCACATGAGTGCTCAGTCAGGTACACCTCAGTTAATGCTGCCAGAGCTTATTCAAGGAATCGGGCAAACTTTAATCACGATTCCCCTATCTGCTCTAGCAACTGCTGGAATTCAAGGGGAGCAATTGGGTGATGCTAGTGCGTTGTTCAACCAGGTACGCTACCTGGGGGGTTCCTTCGCCGATGCAATCTTTGCGACTGTGATCCAACATCGTTCCGAATTCCATTATGATCGCCTGCGAGGTGATGTCAGCCTTTACAACGAAACAACTCAGCAGCGACTTCAAGAGATGATGCAGTATTTCATGAGTAAAGGAGCCGATTCAGCTACCGCCACCCAACAGGCGATTGCGGCGATCGCTCAAGTTGTGCAGCAACAGGCAACAATCATGGCAATTGATGACTGTTACTACCTGCTAGGGTTACTAATTCTTATCAGCGGTACTGCCCTACTGTTGATGAAAAAAGCTAAAACAACCGGGAACATCGTCGCCCATTAGAAATCAGTACCTTTAAGTTAAGGGAAAAAACCGAAGGGGAAATCAGATTAAAGGCTTCTTTAACCTTTCCAAAGCTGGTTTGGTCTAAACTGGGGGGCAAAGCTTAAGTTATAACTTTACTGGCACATGTTGCCTGTTCTCGAATTTGTCCAAGCCTAATAATGGATACAGTTCATTATTTTCCTCTTGAAAACGATAGTCGAGAACCTAAATATGCAATCAACAATCCAAACAACAACTAATTTACCTTCCTGTCGCTGGTTTCCAGTGCTGCAACGCAATGGCTCTGTATCTCAGATCGATTTTATCCAAAATTAACAACTCGGCTTTCTTTATCTGGCAAAAACCCTAGTACCGCAGGGGGGAAGTCAAAAGTCAAAAGTCAAAAGACTTATACCGTAACTCTTTTGCTGGTTTGTAATGGTGAAGCAGCGCGGAAGGAGGGTTTCCAACGACAGTTACCTACGGCGGGAGACCCGCCTTCAGTACTGTCTCGTCCGCAGGCGACTGCTGTTCGCCGTCAGGCGTGGCGTGCCTCCTCCAGAGGAGCTGCGCTAACGGCGATATGGCCGTACCCACTGGGCATACCCGAAGGGTAGCTTTATTTCCGCCGTCATGTACTAGCTTTTTGGCAAATACTTTTTCCATGTCACTGATTCTCAATAAAATTCAAAAACTAAAGCTACCGTCTTACCAGCGCAAACGCATCTAAATTAGTATTGACAAAAATCTTTGTTAGTGCATTAACGAAATCATTAAAGTTTATCGTTTGATTGATTTTTTACGACTGTCAGCGCCCGCCTAAAATTTTGTCAATAAGCAGTCATTAACAAGAAAGAATTCAGGAGCCAGGAGCCAGAATTCAGAATTGAATTCTGTGCGGCTGGAGGATGAATAAACGGGTTTAAGTTCCCCACTGATTGATTCTGACTCCTGAATTCTGACGAATGATTCTTTTTCAATGCGATTCTTTTCCCAATTATTGAGATTGAAACGCTCTTATTGACAAGATGCGTTTGCCCTGACCGTCTTACAAGGGTTTCAGTGTCAGCCTTTGGGTTTCGTAAAAATGGATAAAGTCGAGATCAGAATGAAGACGTGCGTTACTTACAGTGATATTTGAATGCTAACGGATATTCTGTAGAGACTGATGGAACATTTGGTTCACAAACTGAAACGGCAGCATTGATTTTCAGGCACAGAATAACCTTGAAAAAGATGGAATTCTTAGTTCTCAAAATTGGGATAAATTAGGAGTTTGTACTAATACATTTTAAGCAGGTTTTAAGTGTAGATAAGAACAAATTCCCATAAATTCATAGGGTAATCGAGGTTTGTAGTTGCAAAGAGCAAGGCTTAGCGCAACTACGGACTAAAACGCTACGTATTTGTGCAATCCTGTACTAAAATATTGACGCCGAAGGAGAATCATTATGAATCGACGACCAATAGGAGTGACTATTCTCGCTTCCTTACAACTGATTAACAGTCTTTCACTGTTACTTCAAGGAGTGGTAGTTTTATTCTTCAAAAAGTCTAATTTACATCAACTACTTCACACACCAGTACTTCCAAACAATATAGCAGATTATATTGGTGGCTTTTTGCTGTTTTGTTCTTTGATAAGTTTTCTTCTAGCTTATGGGTTATTTGGTCTCAAATTTTGGGCTTGGTTAATCAGTTTAATCTTTCAGATTTTAGCCTTAGTGGCGTTTTTCTTTGTGTTTTCTCAAGTGCGAACAACTGCTGGATTAACTGTGATAAGCGCCGTCATCCATGTGGTAATTATTTATTACTTATTTCAACCAAATGTCAGACGTTCGTTTGCTCCAGCCAGTTAATTTGGCAATGTCAAAAATTGAAAATGGCTACACTGCCGTTAAATAAAGAAGAAACTTTTCTCGACAAAAGTCTAATTCACGTTTTTGGTTTTTGCTTTTAATCTAAAAATATACAGATTATCTGCTTCCGCTATGCTTATCGCTCTTCTCCAAACTTTGGCTGAAATTCTGGCTGGAGGAACCTCCCTCACCAGTATGGAGCAAATTGACTTTAATGTTCCTGGTAGTAGACGGGATGAGAGTGCAGGTCCTTTTTTAAATCTTTACCTGTACGATATTCGAGAGAGTGCACAAGTACAATCAACAGGAAGGCAGATAGACCGCAGAATTTCAGAAGGAGGTTTATCAGCAGCTAATGTAAGTTCTTTGCCTGCTTGGTTTGATGTATCGCTGGTACTAACAGCTTGGAATCGCACGGCTTTGGGCGAGTATCATCTTTTAAATGAAGCATTGAGCTTGCTACTGCGCCACCGATCCCTACGGGAGGAGTTTTTGGCTCCTGAACTACGGGGTTTTGGCAATTTATTTATACATGTTGCTGTAACCCCACTTGTGGACGTAGGTTCTTTGTGGAGCGCTCTAAGTGTCCCTTTGCGTCCAGCCTTATACCTGACAATCACGGTACCCTTTGAGCCCGAAAAAACTTCAATACCTTTGGTTTGGCAACGAATTATTGGTCTTAACACGGAGCTGGAAAAAAATGGTAGCAGTCGTGTGATGACTAAACGGGTATCGATCGCAGGTGTTGTCAAAAGTGCAGCTACAGATTTGCCACTTGTCGAAGCACAAGCGACTTTGATGGGAACAGAAAAGTCAGCGACAAGTAATCAAGAAGGGTTGTTCTTTTTTGAGAATTTGCGATTGGGCAATTATATTATCAGGTTGGATTGTTCTGGGTATGTATCTCAAAACTGCAACATTTTGGTAGAAGGCAGCACTTTCACTTTTAAAGAAGTGTTCCTTACCCCTGTTTAAGAGAACATACAACTTGGATATTTAGCAATTTAAGACTTATTTTGATACGGAGGTATTTTCATGGCAAGACTTGATTACTTTGCTCCTGGTGTATATATCGAAGAAGTTGACCGAGGTGCCCGCCCAATTGAAGGTGTTAGCACTGCGGTTGCTGGATTTGTTGGTTTTACAGAGGATGTGCGCAATGGGGCAGAAGTATTTAAGCCCATGCTCGTAACCAATTGGACGCAATATCTGAATTATTTTGCCCGTCCAAACTCTGATGGTTTTACCGACTTCAATGCTTATTTACCTTTCGCAGTTTATGGCTTTTTTCTTAATGGTGGTGGTCGTTGCTGGATCGCGAGCATTGGTACACAATTACCTAATGCAACTAAATTAACAGCCCCAGAACCTGCTGTTGTGCAAATCAATGGTCGAGGGAATCGTCCATCCCTGATTCTAACCTTGCGTCCGGAGCAAGCAGCCGGAGGATTAGTTAACATCTTAATTACTGATAGTTCGCCTCGTCCCCTGCCTGAAGGTGTTGAAGGAGAAGCACCTCCAAATACAGGTGAGTATTTTACACTTCAGGTTCGTCGCGGTGAGGAAATCCTGGAGCAGTATGAGAACTTGACTATGAATTCGGAGGTTCCTCCTCAATTTGGAACCTACGCAGTCACAGCATTACGCAACTCCATGTATATCACTGTGACTGAAGCGGCTTCGACTGGACGACCATTAGCTCGACGCCCAGGTAATGGTCAGTACGAACTAGCTCCTCCCATTGTTCCATCTTCTCCTGATCGATTTGCGCGAGATGTAGAGGGGGTACGAGATGACCGCACGGGGGTACGCGGGCTTTTTGAAATTGATGAAATCACTATGATCTCCTGCCCCGATCTCATGCGGGTTTATGAAGCAGGGCTGATGAACTTGGAGCAAGTCCACGGCATTATGGAACTCATGATAAGTATGTGTGAGGGTTCCGCAAGTGGAGATATTCCTAACCCACCCAATCGCATGGTTGTACTTGACGCACCACCAGATCGTGTCAAACCTCAAGAGGTCGTGGATTGGCTACACAATTTTAACCGTCGTTCCATGTTTGGTGCACTTTACTATCCTTGGGTCAAAGTACCTAACCCGCGCAACGGTGGTAGACCAATTCTTGTACCTCCTTCTGGTCACGTAATGGGCGTGTGGGGTCGTGTTGATGAAGCTCGAGGAGTTTATAAAGCACCTGCAAATGAAATTCCCAGAGGTGTCATTGGTCTGGGCTATGACACTAATTTCCGCGAGCAAGAGCTTTTGAACCCTATTGGTATCAATTGTATTCGCAACTTCCCGAATCGAGGAATCCGCATTTGGGGAGCACGAACTTTAGTTGAGCCTGACAAGACCGAGTGGCGTTATATCAGCGTCCGGAGGCTGATAAGTTATATTGAAAAATCACTTGAACTTGGTACACAGTGGGTGGTTTTTGAACCCAATGATTTTGACCTATGGGCTCGCGTTACTCGCAATGTCAGCAACTTTTTAGAGCGTATATGGCGTGAAGGCGCTTTGTTTGGAGCTACACCACAACAAGCCTTTTATGTTAAATGTGACGAGGAACTAAATCCCCCAGAAACTAGACTTTTAGGTCGTTTATATATTGAAGTAGGTATTTGCCCTGTAAGACCTGCTGAGTTTGTTGTTTTCCGGATCAGCCAATGGAATGGTTATGAGGCGGAAGCTGAAAGCTAAAACGTTAAAAGTTGCATATTTTTGACATTGTTCATGAACTGTTTGTAGTTTATTTTCTTTAAAAGGAGTTGAAATATGGCTGCTGGTCAAGCTGAACCTTTACGTGCGAATACTTGGTATCTAACTATAGATCCCCATGTTCCTAATAGTAAAATGATCCATACAATTACTAATCTATCGAGAACAGTAGAAGCTGCCGGAGAGCAAATTACTGGTAGAAACAACAAGGGTGTAAACCGTAATTCTCTACCTGGTTTACAAAATAACCCAGAGCCCGTTGAAGTTAAGGTTATCGCAGATGGCGATAAGAGCCTTAAGGATTGGTTTACAAAGTGCAACCCTCAGAATGGAGCAGCTTCGCAAGTATCCCAAAACAAGGGCCAGGGTTTTGTATTCTTAACAGATACTCAAGGGCAGACGAAAATGCAATTTACTATTGCTAATTGCTATCCCATACACCATGGTTTAGAAGGCGAGCTATCTGCTGGTGCAAACAGTCTGGTAGTTGAGCACATACGATTGATGCATGAAGGAATTAGTTGAATACCTGACGTATGAAGGATTGTAATGATAACTATGGTGTTAAGCCATGAAAGTTCGGGCTTACCTAAATAAATAAATGCATTGCAAACTCAATCCTGAATTAACTTTTTTCTAAGCAATTCATAACTCAGCTAAGGTTAGCTTGGTATTTTGCCAAGCTAGACCTGGCTATCCTTGTAAAACACTAACGATAAAATTGTAATTCTACCAGGAAATTATGATTTATGGAGTTAGTTTCTGAAGGCATTTAACCCTTGATGTCATAATTTATTAGAGCATCGACAATGGCTATAGGCGTATTACCTGAAAATCTCTTAACTAATCGTTTCTACGTCGAACTATCGCTAGATGGTTCTCAAGAAAATATCGATGCAATTTTTCTAGAGTGTGCAGGGTTTACATATTCACAAGATTTGATTGAAATTTGTGAAGTGACTCCTCGAAAGTGGGGTAAAGCACAGCAAGGTCTTCCAGTAAGAACTAAAATTCCTGGTAATGTTAAAATGGGTAATATAACTCTGCGTAGATGTCTAACCAACTCCATGACACTTTGGAACTGGTTTGCAGATATTCAACAGGGCAATTGGGCTAAGAAACGCAGAGATTTTTCTTTGACTATTCAAGACTCAACCAACACAGCACAAACAAAGCTTCAATTCTCTAGGGCTTGGGTAACTAGTTATAAAATTAGCGACTTCCACGCTAGTAAGACTGACATGGCGATTGAGGAACTAGAAATTGCTTTCGAGGACTTTAAACGCGTGGCAGGTTCTCAAGTAAATAAACCACCTGGTAGGGGCAAAGGCTAGCCGTGCCCCTACAAAAATCTGTAGTTCAATTAGCTGAAAATAGCTGTAAAATCCTTTAGATCTGAGATCCAGTGAGATTCATTAACTGTATTGAGCCTCAAACGCAAAAAGGAATCAATAAGCTTTATGTTTCAAAAAGAATTTGAATTTACACTACCCAAAGGGTATATAGACCCTGATGGAAACCTCCATCGTAAGGGAGTTATGCGACTAGCAACAGCTATAGATGAAATTGCGCCTTTGCGCGATCCTCGTGTCAAGTCTAATCCAGCATATGCCACAATTATCATCCTGTCTCGTGTGATTACTTGTCTTGGAGCTTTATCTGAAGTTAGCCCTATGGTTGTGGAAAATTTTTACGCTCAAGATATGAATTACCTTCAAGATTTTTACCGTAGTATCAATGGTTTTGAGAGTGAAATTTCATCTCCAGAACATAGAGCCAACTCCACAGAACAACTTATTCAGGCATAAACCTCTTTACTCTCTACTTTCTATTCCTATGCCTCATAAAAATACCCTACAAAATGAATTTACCTTTCTCCTTCCTCGAGGTTTGATGGATAATCAAAACCGAGTTCACCGCCAAGGGGTGATGCGCTTGGCGACAGCAAAAGATGAAATCTTAGCCCAACAGCATCGTAGTGTTCGAGACAACCCTGCCTATAGTTTCTTAGTGATGCTTTCACAGGTTATCACTCGCTTGGGTAGTCTAAATTCTGTCACTCCTGATTTATTGGAGAAGCTAGTTATCCGTGATATTGCCTATTTGCGGGAATTTTATAATCGTGTCAACCAACAAGGAAATGCACATATCCCTGCCTTGTGTCCCCATTGCAATAATGAGTTTGCAGTAGAGTTAGAACTCGTGGGGGAGTCCTAAGCTACCCCTCAAATAAGTTGTATGAGGAGGTAGCTTTTCTCGCTTACCATTTTCACTGGTCTCAAGATGAAATTTTGAATCTAGAGCATACAACTCGTCAACGCTGGGTAACAGAAATTAATAAGATTAATCAGCAAATAAAAGCTTAGTACAATATTGTACTTAAAAATCTCAGGACTTACGCGAAAATTGCCCCTAAGCTTAATTTATCGAACCGCCAAGACGAGCCAGCGCTGCAGGAGGGTTTCCCTCCGCAGGCGACTGGCGTCGCCAAGAACGCCAAGAATTCGTAAGGTGTGCGTAAGTCCTAAATCTTTGTAAAAACTACGATCGCGCGCGATCGCTGAAACATCCCTAATTGCTGATAGCTGATAGTTGATGGCTGAATGCTTACCAATAATCACTCCTAAAAAGTCAACCTATTAAAAATTAGATTTTATGATGAAAGTAAGAGTTTTGAACGCAGAAACATTAGGTAAAATCAACGAGGTTAACCTTGACCTAGTTCCTAATGAAAACAACGAGTACATTATTGGACGTTCTCCTAAATCTGGTCTAGTTCTCGATAGTCTCGATGTGAGTCGTCAACATGGCAAGTTCTTCTTACATGATGGGAATTACTCTTACTCTGATTTGGGTAGTATTAATGGCTCCTTAGTGAACGATAAACTTGCTGAACCAAACGAAGTTTATATGCTGAAGTCTGGTGATGTTGTCCGCATTGGCGAATTCCTTTTGGTGATGGAAGAAATCAATCAAAATAGTGAAGAGCCTGAAGCATTAGCAGCCACAGTATTGAATATGGATTGGCAAGCAGCTATGGCAGCTATAAAGGATCGCGCAGTGAAGCCAGAAAACGAAGTCTCTAGGATCATGGCTGAAGATCCGAATGGAGTGAATGAAGTTGCTAAACCTTTTGTCACTGAGGTTCCTCAATTATTGGTTCAACAATCTGGAGAATCGACTTATATTCAGCCTCCAGAAAAAGCCGAATCCTCAGAACCTAATGTTGAAACATCAGCCGTAGATAAAGACCAGGCAGTAATTCCAGCAGTTGACACTCAATTGCTCTTACATGAAGGTGACATCTCTCAATCAGCATCTCATGTCTCAGAAGACGAAACTCCTGTTTCTGGTGCTACTACCGAAACACCAGAAATTCTAGACCAAGAAGACTGGGAAGAAGACGAACAACAGCAAGAGGAATCTACTCCAGTTGTTAACGTTCAATCGCCCTTGGATGAAGATGAAACGGATGAAGATGAAGATGACATCCCTCAATCAGCATCTGATGTCTTACAACAGCAAACTCCTGTTTCTGGTGCTACTACCGAAACACCAGAAATTCTAGACCAAGAAGACTGGGAAGAAGACGAACAACAGCAAGAGGAATCTACTCCAGTTGTTAACGTTCAATCGCCCTTGAATGAAGATGAAACGGATGAAGATGAAGATGACATCCCTCAACCAGCATCTCATGTCTCACAACAGCAAACTCCTGTTTCTACTGCTACTACCAAAACACCAGAAATTCTAGACCAAGAAGACTGGGAAGAAGACGAACAACAGCAAGAGGAATCCACCCCAGTTGTTAACTTTCAATCGCCCTTGAATGAAGATGAAACGCATGAAGATGAAACGGATGAAGATGAAACGGATGAAGATGAAACGAATGAAAATGATATTTCTCAACCAGCATCTCATATCTCTAAAGTTGAAGACGAAGTAGACGAAAACCCAAACCCAGCAGTTAATACTCAATTGTCTCTAGATGAAAATAAAGTTTTTGAAGAGACTAATATCGAGACTCAAGCGGTAGAAAATCTTGATGCGATCGCTAACACGCTTGAAGAAACAGAAAAAACTTCTCAAGAGGAAGAAGTGGAAAATTCTCAAATCACTATCAATACAGATATCAAAGAAGCAAGTGAAGAAGTAGCAATGTTTGAAGATACCTCTCAAGAGCCTCAGGAAACAGAAGTTTCTGACACCTCAAATCAAACTCCTGAGCTTCCAAGCCAAGCTTTAGAGATTCTTAGTAAAAAGTACATTGCTCTTATGGCTCATGATACTAAAAAATCGGATTTAGTAGACTTTGTTACTCAACATAAAGATTTTTTATCTAAGTGCCTCACAATTGCAACACCCAGCGTCAGTGAAACCTTATTTCTAAAAACTGGTTTCGCTACTTCTCAAAAGACTGCTTCAGTACCCGCCGGAGGACATCAAGCAGTAGCTTCTTTGATTGGATCGGGGGATATCTTAGCAGTCATTTTGTTGAAAGATGTTTTGCCAGTTCAAAGTCAGGCAAATGAAGACGCGCTCTTACGATTATGTAACGCCAATCAAGTCTTAGTTGCAACAAATTTACCAACAGCAGAAGCAATTTTACTGTATGTAAAAAATAAGATAACCTCTTTTTAACAGTTATCAGTTATCAGTTTCATCCGCGCATGTTTAAGTCCCCCACCAATTGGACCGTTCGTCCTCAGACGTGCCGTAGGCATAAGCGTTGGTGGTGATGCGGTCTTGGGGTTTCCGCAAGTAGAGCAAGTGGCGTTCGTCGTAAGTCCTGCGGACAGGCTACGCCAACGCGTAGCGTGCGCTCTGCGCTCAGACGTGCCGTGCCTCCTCCGGAGGACCTGCGCTAACGGCGATAGCCGTGGCGTTAGCCATAGGCATACCCGTAGGGAGGCGCAGAGGACACAGAGAGAGAAGTAAATCACTATAGGTAATCTTAGACTGGGAAGGGAGTAAAACGAAAAACGACAACTCTGCAGGGTTCAAAAACCCGGTTTCTCGAAGAAACCGGGTTTTTCAGAAATTATTCAGGCAAAGCAAAATTTCTTTGGCTACTAGTAATTCATGTTATTTCTTTCTAGTATCTTGTAATAAGAAGTTCAGCACTTATCTAAGCACTAAACTTCTTACTACTTCCTACTTCGCCATAACTATTTTGTTGACGATGCTGGAATTTTCTATAAGCATAGATTCCACTAAATATAACTAAAGCAACAGCAATTGATATCCCAAAAATAAGTATGGTTTGAGTTAGAATACTGCGAGAGCGAAATGTTTGCCTAGATGGTGTACTCTGAGCAATAGTAGCTTCAGGAGGCACTCTCATAGATGGTGTACTCTGAACAATAGTAGCTTCAGGAGGCACTCTCATAGATGGTGTACTCTGAACAATAGTAGCTTCAGGAGGCACTCTCATAGATGGTGTACTCTGAACAATAGTAGCTTCAGGAGGCACTCTCATAGATGGTGTACTCTGAACAATAGTGCCGTTGGCGTCGGGAACTTCTTCCACAGAGGGGTGACTTTGAGCAACAGTAGCGTCGGGGACTTCTTCCACAGAGGGGTGGCTTTGAACAATAGTGGCGTCGGGAACTTCTTCCACAGAGGGGTGACTTTGAGCAATAGTGGCGTCGGGAACTTCTTCCACAGATGATGACGAAAATGAGATCGGAGGACTCTTTGGAGTTATAATTCCTGGCTGTGTGGGAACTACTGGTTGCAAAATATCATTGTCCTGTGAAGTTCTACTAGCTAAATTCTTATTAGGAGGAATTAACAGCCTAAAAGGAGACTCAGGTTTTACAACGATCGCTGCTTCTAAAGCCTGCTTCAACTCGTCTACTGTTGCAAAGCGATCGCTTGGTAACTTTTCCAAACACTTCATCACTACTGCTTCTAATTGCGGTGATAATTCTGATAAACTTGAGTGCGATCGCAAGGGCACAGGTGTTTTAGTGGTATGAGCTAAAGCCCATGACATCTCACTAACTGTGTTTGTCTTTAATGTAAGACCAAAGGGATCAGTAGCACTGAGCATTTCATAAATAATGACACCCAAGCTGTAAATATCTGCTCGTCCATCTAAATCCGTTGACAGTTGTAACTGTTCGGGCGCAGCATAGCGATGAGTACCTCGAAAAGTCTGTGTTAATTGCGTAAGTTCAGCTGAATCTTGACGAATTTTGGCAATACCGAAGTCCAGAATCTTGACCAATTCTCCAAAAGTTGTAGGCACCAATAAGATATTATTTGGTTTTAGGTTACGATGAACAACCTTGATATGTACACTAGTCGTTGCCCCCTTTTTCCATAAAGTCACTCCTTGATGAGCAGGGCGCAAGCCATCACAGACTTGAGTGATGATGCTAACAGTCTTTTCCACACTTATCTGGTGCTCTTGCTTGAGCAGTTGTTTTAAACTCTGCCCCTGTAAATACTCCATAACATAAAACGGATAGCCTTCTGGAGTCACTCCATAATCAGTAATCTGTATTATATGTTCGCTTTTGAGCGCTACACACACAGCCACTTCGCGTTCAAAGCGCTTTTTCATTTCCTCAGAAGTAACTAGAGTGTCTTTGAGCAATTTAAGTGCTACTTGCTGACCAAGCAGGGTATCCATAGCGAGGAAAACATTTCCCATACCACCCGCCTCTAGGTGTTTCTCAAGGCGGTAACGCTGGCGATCATCAATTACTTGACCTATTAAGGGATCTGGTTGAGAAGGAGATTTCATCTGGCAAATTGTTCTGAATTGGATAAGTTGAATAATATTGAGTTAACTGAGATCTTGCACTCAACAAGAGCCAGAGGCTCTAATATCTCGTTACCAGATTCAACCTGGTAACGAGGGGAGGGTTTAGAGGCTTCGCCTCCTCGCTGTTGGAACAGCTGCAAAATCTCAGTTAAATAATTAAATAAAATTTTATTAATTATTGAATAGAGACATAATAAAGTTTCAGTCACTGACAAGGGTTGAGCATAATAACTAGCAGATCGTCTCCAGAAAAAAATTAATCTTTCGTCTAATTTGTCTTTATTGGGCTGCAATATCAATTATCTAAAATATCTTTAAGAACACTTTAGCGCCAGCGTCTGCATCCTGTTATAAATGAAATAAATGCCTCCATAATTCCCTACTTCCTAGCATCCTAAATGTTTAAATTGTCCACAGACTAGAAGCCTGGGGCTACACAAACCAAGTCCGCCTAGACGGACTAATTTCTAGCCTGCGGAGGCAGGCTTTGTTTGTGTAGCCGCGATTTCTAATCGCCCAGTCTTTTTGCAAAATTGGGATGCTCCCCCTCGTGTTTCTACAAAAACGGTAAGATTTAGCTATAAGGGGAATTGTTGAACAATAGCGTTGTTAAGTTGAAAAGCCTGTTTATATGTTCAGTATAATTATTAATATAACCTTTCAAGCTTCAACTTAAAACCCCTAAAAGAACCGTTAAACAATACTAACTTCAAACTATTTTAAGGTTGACCATATGAAACCCTCTTCTCAGTCAGATCCCTGGATAGGTCAATTAATTGGCGACCACCAGCGTTATCGCCTTGACAAACGTCTAGGGGCAGGTGGTATGGGAGATGTTTTCCTCGCTATGGATACCCTACTTGGTCAGCAAGTAGCACTTAAACTGCTCAAAGACACTTTAGTGACCTCAACAGAGTTAAGAAAGCGCTTTGAACGGGAAGTAGCTGTGTCTGCAGCGCTCAAAAGTGACCATATTGTTCAAGTGACCGATTATGGGGTAACGAAGGAAGGCTATCCCTTCTATGTCATGGAGTACCTACGCGGACTAAGTTTAGGGCAACTATTGCGACGTGAAGGTCGGCTCTCTATAGAGCGGACAGTCAATGTTATTGCTCAAGTATGTGATGGTTTGCACCTTGCTCATCAAGGAGTGACTTTATGGCGAAATCATGCGACTGTCAGCGAGCATATCCAGGTGGTTCATCGTGACTTAAAACCTGACAATATCTTTTTAGTCCCCACAACCTTGGGAGAACTAGTCAAGATTTTAGATTTTGGCATTGCCAAAATTCGTCAAGATTCTGCCGAACAGACCAAACTCACGAGTATGTTTTTAGGCACCTATCACTATGCTGCACCCGAACAGTTGGAGGTCGTAGCAAATCTTGATGGACGTGCAGATATCTACAGTTTGGGTATTATTATTTATGAAATGCTCAGTGGTACCGACCCATTTGGTCTTGGATTCAAAACACGCACAGTTACAGAAATTTCCTGGGCGATCGCTCATACTACTAAACCCGCCATACCACTGCGATCGCTACCTGGTTTATCACAATTGTCACCAGAACTTGAAGCACTAGTAATGAAGTGTTTACAAAAATCACCCGATGATCGCTTTGCGACGGTAGATGAATTAAAGCAGGCTTTGCAAGCATCTGTCGTTGTAGAAGGCAAAACGACTCCTCGGGTGTCACCTCCAGTCGATAGTTCTGAGGACAAAACTGTTGCACGTTCTCCCCAAAGTCCACAGGAAAAGACTGTTGCACGTCCTTCCCCAAATTATAAAGGTCAAACTATTGCACAATCACGAACTCCTTCTCAAATAAATAATTTTGATGAAACAGTTCGTAAGCCACTTGTTCCTGGTGAAACTATTGCCCAAAATTTATCTCCTTCCGAAACAAAATATGAAGAAAACACTATTTATCGACCACTAAGCCCTTATGAACAAGAACTTTCAGACGCAATCCTATCGTTAGAAATGGATTCTCTGGTTGAGATTCTCTCAGATATTATAGGACCTATCGCCCCTACTTTAATACAAGATATTTCAGCACGAAAATCTGGGATTAAAGAATTAGTAGAAAATTTAATGCTTTATCTTTCTCCACAACAACGAAAAGAGTTTGAAAAAAAGGCAATATTATTTAGCCAAAAACCTATTGATAAAACTAAGCCACGTTCTTCTAACTGGCAAATTGGAACAATCGATAGGCGCTTTTTACGTGAATGTGAAGAAGAATTATCTCAATTAATTGGTCCTATAGCTCCTTCACTCATTCAAGGAATTATGGCATCTTATCCGCAAATTTCTCCTGTTGAACTTGTCAATGTTTTAATAAAAGAAATTCCTAACCCTAGAAAAGCTGAAGAGTTTAGGCTTCGCTTGTTGAGTTAAGATTCAAGTTCAAAAAATAAAATCATTTATTGATTATTTTTTTGAGCAATCAGCCTCATAGCTATCTCCAAGCTAGATTTCATTCTATTAAATGAGGCTGCTAAAATACCAATTTCATCATTAGATTTTTGTTCAAAATCAGAACTAGCTTTACCAGTACTAACTGCTTGAGCTAGCTTTGATATTTGCATAATTGGTTTAATAACAGCCCTTCTTAGTAAAAGGTTAATAACAATAATGATGATGGCAAAGATACTAATTTCTATTGCCATTGTTATCCACCAAGAATGATTTGCGCGTTGAAGAACTTTTCCAGCAGGAATATAAATCATTTGAGCAAAAAGAGTTTTGTCGAGTTGCCAACCAAAACCATTTTTGTCTCCGTAAATTGCTAACTGACTTTTTGGAGCTTTATCTGGAGTTGAATGACATTGAAGACAAGTTGGGTTATCAAAATTTAGGCGTCGAGCAATATAAAATGCTTTTCCTGAAGGAAGATCTCTAAAACCAGATTGTTCAGTATTTGCTGGGTTATTGCTAAATTGGTTAATTATTTGCGTTTCAAAGTCATCAGCCTTATCTCGCACATTAGTTGGATCGAGCGCCGCTTCTTTATAAACGAAATCTTGATATCGGTCGTTTTTCCGAATATTATCGAAAACCTGTCTTGCAGAAAAAGCTGCTACTGTTTGTGGAATAAATTGCGTACTTGTTTCCAGTTGATTTTGTAAAAGAGGAATTATGTCATCAGTAGTATAGTTTCTTACAGAGTCCATTGATTGGAGAAAAATATTTGCTTGAGTAGCCACTTCATCTTGTGCTTTTTGCGCAAGCACATTTGAGAAAATGATTCCACCTCCTATAATACTGCCTAGAAAAACAAGTAGCAGAAGGATGTTGAACTTGTTAGCTAGTTTTAGATTTTGTGACAGTGTTTTTAGCTTGTTAGATAGTTGCTGATTCTTACGCATATGAGCTATTTAATGAAAGGAAATATTTTTAGCAGCTAGTTGATTTTAAAGATGGATTGGATAGGCATTCAGCCCTTAGAACTTGAGCAATTGCTCTATTGGGGTATTCCGCTAGCTTACGAGATAGCATTGCAAGAGTATGAACCTGATAGCTGGCTCAATACGGTTCGGTTAACGTTTTAATATTTTGAAGATCCCCCCAACCCACGCCAGGTGCTTCAAGTCGGGAAACCCTTTCGCCAGTCGCCTGCGGAGGGAAACCCTCCTGCAGCGCTGGCTCACCAACGCACTGGCTCCCCTTAAAAAGGGGGGCTTTTAACCCTCTTTTACCCCCTTTTTCAGAGTGCCGCAGGCGGGGGGATCTTAACCGAACCGTATTGATAGCTGAATGCTTACTGAGTTGGCAAAATTAAATGAACACAATCAACTATAGGAATCCGGTTTGATTTTTGAAAAGATACGTAGGGTGCGTTAGCAAAGAGAGTACGGCACCATGCCCAGGAATTTGGTGCGTTAGGATGAAATCCGTAACGCACCCTACAATACTTAACTTTGTTCAAAAATCAAATAGTAATTCTATATCTCAATACATATTATTGAGATTAACAGTATAAAAACAATTAGCTAAAAGTCGAATTAAAAAAACACCCTCTTAAAACAGTGAACAGCTACCTACGCAGTAACGCCTGCTATGGTGGGGGATTTAAAAGAGCCACCAACGCTTATGCCTACGGTACGTCTCTTGACGAACGGTCCAATTGGTGTGGTGTTTCCGCCGGAGGATGAAACTGATAACTGATAACTGGTAACTGTTAAAAACCATTAGGTCTTGGTGATGGCATAAAAGGAACAGAAGGTACAAAATTTGGTGAAGATAGAGAATTTGGTACAGGTGGAGTGGGAGTACTGACTTTAACAGAAAATCCTTTTGAATCACTATGACCAAATTTATCAGTGGCTGTCAGTTGAATTGTAGTTGGTAAGGCTTCATTAGCCACTAGGTTTAATGAACCTGAAGGATCAACAGTACCAAAGGGCGTAAGCTGAACGCTAATACCTTCGCCCTCGACTTTCCACTTCAAAACAACGGGTTCGTTGGGTTGAAGAACAATATTAGGTTCTTGGCTACCGTTAAGTGTGAAAGAGATAATCTCAAGTGGTTTAGCTACGATGTTAATAGTAGAGTCTATTGGAAAGGAATTAGGTGGCTTACCTGGCTGAGAAAAAGCCTGGAGTGTAAACGTATATTTTCCTGGATCGGGAGTACTTAAAGAAATATTCTTACAGGTTAGTAGTTGAGTTGTTAGCTGACATGACTTTTTGAGTTGAGCGGAAGTATACGTTGCAAGCACATTTTCGGTTCCACTGTCTGTTTTGCCAGTAACTTTCAGTTGTGTGAGTTGAGCTGGATTCTGGATTGTCCAGCTTAAAAGCATTGTATCGCCTGAAGTGTACTGGTTTTGATTTAATTGAAAACTGGCAACTTGAGCTGCTGGTTTTTCATTGATTTTGACTGTGATACTTTGAGTATAAGAAGCTTTATTCTGTCGTTTAGTATAGAGTTTGAGCGTAAAAGTATAATTCCCTGGCTGTGTCACGCCAGTATTGTAGTTTGAACAGGTTAAGAATTTAACTTGTGCTTGACAGACTTTATTGAGTTTATCGGGAATCCCCTTACTAAAGTCAAAAATCTGAGGTGGGCTGGAAATTTGGCTTTGATTATTTGTCTGCCCTTGATTATCAATCTCTAGCTTAGAAATTTGTTGAAAGTTACGAATTTGCCAATCTAAACGTATTTCATCACCTTCAATATAATTGATACTATCTGGAGAAAAAGCAACTAACTGTGGGGGAGCAGGTGGTTTCAAAAACACTAACCAAATTAAAAAAACAATTCCTACTACACATCCTAAAAGTGTCAAAATAAATGGGACAATTTGCCACCAAGGTCGAGATTTCCATAATAAAGTTCCTTCAGGTAATTTTTCAGGTAAAGGGTATTCATATTTGTCTTGCAGGGCTACTTCAAAGTTAAGAGAAAGCCCTGAGCCAAATAGTGGTCGTCTCCACCAAGGTCCAGGTTTCACTATCAAATTGGCTTTAGTGCTTTTATTGGGTAATACTCGTACCCGACGAGGGTCGCATTCATATTTATATAGTTGTTCTTCATCTCGACTTTTAATACTAAGTTTCAAATCCCGTGGCATATTACTTCGGTTAGTGAATTTTATTTCATATAGCCCAAAAGTATTGCTCACTTTTTCTCGAAGGATATGTAGTTCCACATCGAGTAAATATATGGGAGGAATTTGGATATATACCAAATCTAGTAGCACTAAATCTGGAGAGTTAGCTGAATATAGGCGAACAGTTGGCGAGTAGCTACCTGCAAATGCATCGGCAGGAGGTTTTAATTCTAACAGGATTCGTCCTCTAGTATTTGGGTTCAGTTCTAATCCACTCGTCCCAGTTAATACGCCCGGTCCCTCTACACCTGTATTGGGATAACGAATTGTAAACCAATCATCTTCTAAATCTGGGCACACTAGGCGGAAGCGATCAACTCGATTGGAACGGTTGTCAACCATCACTTCAATCTGCAAAGATTCTTTGGGTTTGAAAATTGCTGGGTTGCTAGGGTTAGTCGCAGGTTTTAAAGAAAAAGTGGGGTCATTAACTCGAACCACAGTATGCTCTTTGAGCATAACCTTGAGTTGGCGAGGGTATTGTATGGGTGTGTCTTCGGGAAAATGTTCGGGGGCATCTATAACTAGGGTATAGTCATAGGTTCCTGCCAAAGCATCTACAGGGATATTGAACTGAAATGTTAACTCGCTACTCTGTTGAGGACCAAGTGCTAAGCTTTCTCGAGATGAATTAGACCACTGATGTAAAGTTTCAGATGCCTCATCAAAAAATACATCAATAACGGCACCTTGCTTACTTTGATTGGTAACAACAACGTAAAGTTCAACAGTATCTCCAGGCATTGCCGGTTGAACACCTGGAGGATCTATAATCACCGATAGTGGATTCGATTTGTTTTGCATATTGAAGAGGGAGTAAGGGGAAGCAGGAGGAGTAGGGAAGAGGAAAGACGGAAGAGGGAAGAATAAACTTTGTTTATTGCGCTTATTGTGGCAAACGGTGGAGTTGTACTTGAAAATCATCGTCACCATCTACGACCATAGTTCCTTGAACATCCTTTGTTAGGTCAAGTGTGTTGATTTTAGTGGAGTCTCGGTAAATAGCCTGACCGTTTGCCCCTGCTGCGCGATCTAATGTTTTGTCAGATGTTAAAGGCCAAACAATTATTTTTCCGTCATCCCCAGCAGTGACTAATTTGCTCCCATCTAAATAGAAGTCGAGACCACGTACTGAAGTTTGTGATGCACGCCAGCGATCGCGCAATTTACATTGTTGCTGAATAAATTTGTTCTCTGTAGTTGAGGTATCGGTAATTTGTGAAGTAGAACTAGCACTGTTTTGTTGTGGAGTCAAAGTTGGAGTACTGGTATCTTGTTGAGCGGGAGTAGAATTATTAACAATAGCGCATTGATCCAGGTCCCATATCGAAATAAAACCATCAGAATCAGAGGTTGCAAGTATGTGAGATCCAGGAGCAAAAGCGGCATTCCAAACAAAGTCACCATCACCACCAGTTAACTCTGGTGCTGATAATTGCCTCAAGGTAGTTTCTGGGGAGGTTGGATTCATGAGAATAACACGCTTGAAGTCGCCAACCGTAACCAGAATAGTCTCATCTTCACTCAGGGCTAGAGCTTGTATCGGATACTTTATGTCTTTCCCTAAATCAATAACTTGTGGGTTCGACACAAAGTTAGTACCCGGTCCTGGCCTTTTCCATAGTCTTACCTTACCGCTACCATGAGCGCTAAACAAGTTAAGTGAGTTTTCAGTAAAAACGAGAGAAAATACGCGATCGCTAGTCATATCATTTGGATCGCGCAGTGTATTTTCCTTTTGCCGTGTCCGTACATTCCAGAATTGAATCTCTCCATTTTCTAAACCAGCGGCAATGCGATCGTTATCTTTGGGCATAAAACGGAGAGTTCGTACAGCCTGACCAATGACTGCCAAAAGACCCTTAGCTTTAGGTGGTTTCCCATCACAAGCAGCAGCAATAGGGCTTGCAGCCATTCCTTTAGGGTTTAAATGATTGCCATCAACTGACCAAATACGGATGGTACAATCATCTGAGCCACTGACAACCGAGAAAGAATCACCACTAAAGCTCACAGAATTTACAATGCCTGTATGTCCGATAGGTTGAGGTCTCAGCAGAAGTGCAAGCAGTGCTGCGAGTAGCGCTAGTAAGGATAGTAATAACCATAAAGGTATAATAGGTAAAACCTTTATATCAAGACTCTGGGTTGTCGGATCGGTACTACCCAAACGTTGATCTGATAGTAGGGCTTTAGCTTCCAGTCGTAAAGTTTTTGGCAATCCTACCCAATGACGTTTTATGCCGACATTGAGCAGGACTTTAGTAACTTCTCCTAAAGTCAGCTCTGCGTTTTCAGGAACTGACTTATAAGTGCATTTTCGCCAATCTCTGCCTTGAAGTTGCACCTCGACTTGCTGACGCAGATTGCTGTTATTGCTAAAGAGCAATTGAAATGATGTTGAGTTAGACTTGCGATCAGGTAACCGCCACCACTGCCCATGACTGGGAACGACCTGTTTTTGTGGCTCCACAGTAAATCCAACAAAGCCTACTGGTAAGACTTCAAGCACACCATCAGCTTGGGTTGAAGCACCATCGCGACTTATTGCTTTAACAGTAAAGGGGTAGTCTTCGCTAGGCGCTTGATTTGCTGATGGAGGTTGACAAGGAAAACTTGCCTCGATTTGAGCACCTGGTTCTAGAAGTAATCTTCGTTCTGCACCATTGCCTAGCCAAGAAGGAAAAATACCATCAAGACGAAGTAAAGCCTCTACTGAATGCGGGCTCATATTCCGCACCCTTGCCACTATTTCAACTGAATTACGGGGATACACTTGGAACCGCCGCACTGGCAGTTCTAAAATTAATAGGGTTGATGCTGCCCCTGGCTGAATTGTTAGCCGCACCAACAGTTTACGCTCTTCGGGTAATTGAGGTGAAAAAATTCTAACTGTAAGATTTATAGTGCCCGTAAATGCGGGTAATGGCGTATCAAAAATTTCAACAGTGAATTGAGTACTACCCCCAGGAGGCTTAGCGGCTGCAACTTCTGGTGAGAGACGATACCACTGAGAACCTGAACTACGAGTTGCTCCAGCCGCTACAACTTCCATTTGAAAAGCAGCAAATCGATCACTGCCATTAATGACAGTAACCTCGAATGTAGATGGCGCATCGCCCGGTTTAAATGTCACACTTTGAGTTGAAAGACTAGCATTAATAATACGGTTATCCATACACCATTGGGCTATTAGCAGCAGTTTAGCTTTGAGTTGCTGCCCCTACACAATCATGTCATCGAGAATTGCCCTGATTGCATAGACATTAGTCTAATTTTGGCGATCGCCTTAAAATCTTTTCAAGTTCTTGACATTTTCTGTTTACATTTAAATCAAACGATAATATTCAAAAATAGAGTAGTAAACAGTAGATAATAATCTTCTCTTTATACTCTATTTTTATGTCATTTTTCCTCTCAGCAATCTTGAATTAATTTTTGGTCTAAACAAGTTTAATTAAGGAGAATACCATGTCTTATCTTTCCAAATTTGGTAAATTACCACGTATTATTGGTGTTGCAGCTTGCGGTGCTATTTTAGCTGCTGCTTCCATCAACACTGGTAAAGCACAAGCTTACGATAGTACTAGTTATGCAAACAGTTGTTCTCGTATCCGTATTCAAGGAGACACGCTATCAGCTTATTGCCGTAGAGTAGATGGTTCATACAATAGAACAGCAATTAGAGTCCGGGGAATTGAGAATAACAATGGGAATTTGAGCTATCGCTCAAACCCTAATGCTTATAGCACTTATCAAAATTCTTGCAGTCGGATTTATATTGCTGGAAATACACTATCAGCTTATTGTCGTAGAGTAGATGGCTCATACAATAATACAGCTATTGAAATTTCTGGAATCACCAATGTTAATGGAGTTTTGAGCTACGGTTATTAAGCCAACAGTAGATAGGAAGCATCCCAATTTTGCAAAAATACTGGGCGATTAGAAATCGCGGAGTTTAAGCGCACACAAAGATAGTCCGCGTAGGCGGACTAATTTCTAGCCAGGGGAGGTAAACTTTGTTTGTGTACCCCCAGACTTCTAGTGTGTGGGCAATTTAAACATTTGGGATGCTCCCCAGTAAATAAATAAGAGCAATTTAAGGGCACAATAATATTGTGTCCTTAAATTTTTAGGGATTTCCAACAAATTAATTATCCAATAAGAGTGGGATGGGATTGGCACCCGTCCTAGAAACTGGGCGGGCAAGGATGCCGACCCCACAAGAAAAGTTGGATATTTTTTAATTTGGAAGTCCCTTAGAAGTAAGATTTTTTATGCTTCATTATAATTAAAGACGCGAAATTATTCCTTCAGAACGCGAATGCGTCTTTACAAGGTTTGTGGTACAAGGCAAATTAAACAAAAGTCGAAACAATACTTCTAAAACTATCGTAGAATGACTAATCCACTCGCCATAGCAGCAGTAACAGCAGTATTCAAGGATCTACTCGAAAACCGTCTCGTTAGTGACTTAATTACAACAAGTGTTGGCGATGTGAGTGTAACGGCTTTACCGCCTGATCGCATCTCTATCGGAACCGATGAGCGTGCACAGATTAACTTGTTTCTTTACCAAGTCACACAGAATCGCAATGCTGACTGGACTTCTCGGGAATTGCGCCAGCATCGCTCCCAACTTACAGGAGAAGCACTCTCCAAAAAGCTGCCACTAGCGCTTGACCTTCATTATTTACTTACAGTCTATGGAGCAAAAGATTTTCAAACAGAAATTTTGTTAGGGTACGTGATGCAATTATTGCATGATACATCGATACTCACGCAAGACAGCATCTACACAGCTTTAAAAAATGCCTCAACAGTCAATATTTCCAGTGTTCTATCTCAAGCTCTAGCAAGAGTATCTATCTCTGATCTAGCACAGCAAATAGGGCAAATCAAAATTAGCCCAGAATTTTTCAACATGGAAGAAACTTCAAAAATATGGTCTATTTTACAAACCCAATATCGTCCATCTATTGGCTATCAAGTATCAATGGTTGTTATTGATAGCCAAAGTCAAAATAATATCTGAGCTTGTGAATGTATGTTTTTTATCTTCATTCAAAAACTACTTAACTACGACCTCATTTTTTGCTTAATGTATTCAATGATATACTCCCTCTTAGTTTCGTCCTGTAAATCTTCTGCATAAAATCCTTTTGCATCAATGTGAGGTCGTGACCCCCCCTTCAAGATTCCTATTTCGGGTTCTTGTAAGAACTGTAAAGAAGGCTCATGTCCCTTTTTTGCCAGTTCATAAAGTTCAGTTGCGTTTGCCTCTCGATTTTTTCCTTTCGTGCCTTTGTACCATTTATTTAACTCGCGCTTGAAGACCCCCGCTATAACTGTACCCAGTTTAGCGGCGGGATGAAAGGCAGTTAAGAATAGGGGCTCAATACCCCTATTCTTAACATTTAAAGATGTGTTATTGCTCAGTAAATGCAGTACAAGAATTTGGCGAGAGCGCAAAGCGCACGCTGCGCGAACGCATTCGCGGATATTGGGGAGTTGAAAATAAAGTCCCGGACTGTTCGAGATGTAACCCAAGGAGAAGAAGCTTCTCGAATCCGTACTAAACCTTTACCTCAGATTTTTGCTATCGCTCGTAATTTTACTCTTAATTTATATCGAAACCAAATGTTTGAAAATATGGCACAAGCAAGGGCGTTTATGTTCATTTGGGTTAGACACACTCAAGCAACTTTTTAGAATGAAATAGCCCTGCTTACGCAACTGTCACAGGTAATCGTCACCCATAACCAGACTAATGACATGGCGATCGCAAAGAATCATTATAGAAGGATATGACCAAAAAGGGGTGTGGGGGTGTAGGGGTATAAGTGACATTCATCAACCATGAATACAATTAGCTCTCCCGCCTCAATTTCACTACGTCGCGCTGACAGTAAGGCACAAATTTCTTTTTTTTTGATGCTACCAATTCTGGGTCATGTTTTGGATTCTGTGTTTGCGTTTTTTTCCAATTTATCTTCGCTTCATCGAATAACTCGTAGTAGCTTTGTTTTGACTGAAATATATCTCCATACTTGTTAGCAATTTCATACTCTAACTCGCTTAAATTCCAAGTTGCTTTTGTTTTTAACCATTCGATTACCTCTTGTCTGTGTTCTGGTTCTAAAAAATCCTGGCTCCTTTTGTAAGCCAGCTTTAAACCCTCAACTCCGCCTTGAAAAAATGCTTGTTTCCATTTATTGATAAATCCCGATGACACGTTCACTAGCGACTGAATCGCAGCGTGCTTATAACCCTCAAGCAACATTTTGACCGCAAGCGCACGTTTGATTTCACGGAAATCTGAACTATTTTCTATAAATTCGGTTAGCGATTGCCCAAGGGGCACTGCGCTCTGCGCAATCGCATCTACATTACAGCCGGCTATACTTGGTAACAATCTTTAAGTCAGTATTTTCTCACAGCTGATTTAGGATTGCTATATTTATGATAACTATAATTTTTTCTAGTTAAATATCTATTTTTTTATTGTTAAAATTAAGTAGGAATATGAACAACACACGTAGGGGGATATGAACGCTCAAATCTTGTGGTTGCTCATCAAACGTATCAATTACAAACTCTACCTAGGCTTTATCCTAAGCTTATTACTGTTTATTTGTCCAACAGCTAAAGCTGGTTACGTACCCCCCAAAACTCAAAAGCCTCCTAGCGATCAATCAAGATCCGGAGGGACTAGAGGATGTTCAGAAGAAAAGATACCCCTAACCATTCTTGCCCCTACGACACATGTTGGATATACAGCTTCTTTTCGCCCCACATTTGTCTGGTTTTTATACAACTCTTATGAAACAGACTTCAGAATTTTTGAGTTCGATACAAACAATCGCCTTAAACAACTAGGGAATCCCATTAAGTTGCAAGCTTCAAAAGGAATTAACAAATATTCTCTTCCAAAATCTCAGCCAGAATTAACTGTAGGTAAAAGATATCTTTGGCAGGTAGCTATCTTTTGTCCAGAGGGTGCCTTCTTAGTTCAAAGAGCAGAATTTCTGGTTGTAAAACCGTCATCAGATTTTATAAACAAACTATCAAAGACAGGCAATGGTTCTCAAAGAGTAAATCTTTTCGCCAATGAAAGTTTGTGGTACGATGCATTAGAAGAGGCTCTAAAATTGGCTCCAAATAGTAAGCTAGGAGAAGTTGGTGCATCTCTGGTGCAATCTCTTATGCAGTCGGAAAAACAAGAGGGAACTCTTCAGGAGCAACAAGAAATTCAGCAAAAATTTGAAAATGTAAAGGCGATCATAAACTCTCAAACATAAAATAGTGAACAGTGAACAGTCAACAGTGAACAGGCGTATGGTGGGGGATTGAAACCCGGCACCAACGCTTTCCACGCTCTTGGTGTCGTGTTTCCCCAATGATGAAACTGATAACTGATAACTGGTAACTGTTAAAGCCAATTACCAATTAAGATGAACGGTGCCCAGTAATAGGGGTGTTCAAATTGGTCATTCATGTCTGATTGTCTGGCTTTAATGAGTTGAATTTGAGCCTGCCGCAAAGCTTCTGCTTTACTCATACCCGGGTTGCGTAAGTTGCGGTAAAATTCAGAGACTAACATTAATGTGGAATCATCTCTGATAGACCAAAGAGAAGCTAGGGCACTTTTGACGCCAGCCTGCAAAGCTACACCAGCTAAACCAAGAGTTGCACGGTCATCTCCTACAGCAGTTTGACAAGCAGTTAGTGTTAGCAATTCTACCAAATCAGAACCATCATTGACTTGGCGGAGTATACGTTCTAGCTCATTGATGGTAAGTTTATTGTTGTCTCCTGTGACTAGAAAAGTATCTTCTGCAAGTGTACCAAACTGAGCGTGAGTTGCGATGTGAATAATCGGATAGTTAACTCTATCTAGTTCTTTTTCTAGTCTTCTCTGGTTGAAATCTGTATTTTTTAACTGTTTGCTACGCGGAAATTGTTCTTTAACCACCTGAATTTCTGAATCTACTTGTAGTAAAGCTGGATAGTCTTTTTCATCGACTTTAGCTTTTGTGGTTAAGCCCAAGATTAAAGCTCGATTTCTTTGAATATTCTGTTGATTAGACGCTGTTAGACGTAAACTAGGTGTGGTAACAGTAGCATACTTCTCAATCAAATATTTCTCCCCATCATGAAGCGCAGTTATGGGAATACTTCGTAGGAAACTGTCTTGGATGAAAACAAGAGTTTTAATTTGATTTGGATTGAAATCAGCCTCGAAAGGACGAATAATCCAGTTATAGAGTTTCTGTGCTGAGGATTTATTATAATCGACGATCGCTGACAATTGGTCTTGCAGCCCTTCGCGAAATTCGTTAACTTGTCCTTCCAGAGTTTTGCGCTTCTCATTTATCCAGTGCAACCGCTTGGTGCCATTTGGGAGACTGAGTATAATCGCAGTTTTATCATCGAAAATAATCGAGCTAAAAACAGCAGTATCTTTTCCTAGTAGCTCATCAATATTTTTCGAGTTACTAATGGCGACTACTATACAATCATTTCCAAAATAATTTTGTAATTCTGCCAATCTGAGAGAATCTATAGTTGACACCGCAGTTGTAAGTTGCTGAAAGCGAGTTTTATTTTCAATCGATGATAAAGAAGCTTGCTCTAGCTCTAACTGAGCGAATTCTCTGTAAAAAGGCTCAACGACATCCCGAAAATCAAATTGTAAGTTTCTATCAGCATTTAAAATATCACTACGGATATCTTCTAGAGTAGAATATGCTTTTTGATAACCTGTTGCTGCTTCCGACTTTTTCCCCTGCGCTTTCAAAATTCGTCCCACTTGCCACTCCCACAAATAAAGGCTATCTTTTGCCAATAATCCTTGTTCAGCTTGCCAAAGTGACTCTTGAGTGAGTTTTAAAGCTTGTTCATATTCTTGACGACATTCATAAAAATGACCTAGTGAGCCATTTGCAAAAGATGCTGAGCGAGAATTTTTGAGACTTTCAGCGGTTTTAATAGCATTGTTGAGTAGTAGAACAACTTCTGCATCTGGTAGTAGTCCTTTTACGGGACATTGAGTTAAGCGTGAGGTTGCAGAAGTCATATAAGTTGTCGCAGCATCATCAGCTCCAATAGCTGGGAGATTCGCCAAATCTATTGCTATATAAACTTTTTGGGTAGAATCCGGTAACTTTTCTAGTAGGGCTAAAGCTTCTTTCACCGCTGTGTCAAGTTGGCTAGAGTCAACTTTGGTGCGATAATAAAGCTGAATTAAATTGCTTAGTGCTGACGCTTGAGCAAGCTGGTCACTTTGGCGAGCTTTGTTAAGACTAGACTGAAATGTCTCTGAAGCTTTTTGGTAAAAACTTTTAGCGTTTTGCTTGAACTGCTCAGCCCGGGGGACACCGCTACTTTGAGCAGATTTAGCACGCAGTTCCCACAACTGCGCCTGGCTAGCATAGGTATTGCCTAAACTATTGAGCACTAAAAAGTTATAATCGTTGGGAGCAATCTTTTGAGCACTCTCAAGATATTTAATAGCTTGCTCGTAATCACCCATCAAACGATAAGCTTCCCCAAGACTTCCTAAGGCTGCTGCTTCCCCCCGTTGATCTTTTTGATAACGAGAAATTTGCAATGCACTTTGTTGCAGACAAACAGGTTCTTTGGCTGGTTGTTGTTGCTTAGGTTCTTGTGCCAATACACCACATAATAGAGCGATCGCCTTTTTGGGTTGTCCTAAGCTGCTGTAGACTTGAGCAAGTTCAGTGAGCATTCGTCCCATTTGCTGGCTATCTTGTATTTGACGATAGTAAGCAATGACTGCATCCCAATGAGTGATGGACTTGTCCATTTGACCGATTTGTTGATACGCCCTTGCTAAATTCTCTAAAACTATCGTTGCATTTGCAGAGTTGTGAGTCGTTTTGTAAATATTTAAAGCGGATTGCCAATATTTAATCGCATCTGAAAAATTTGCGCTTTGGTAACTTTGAACACCTTGTTGTACTAATTTACTAGCATCAGGAGTTTGTGCGTGTACCACTTCCCCTATTTTCGATTGAGAAGTGATGAATGGCACATTATTATTTACCCATAAGCAAAAGGTGAGGCTGCAAAGAAATAGAATTCCTAGTAACCGATATCGAGTAGATTTACGGTATTGATTGTCCTTACTTTTCACGGGTTCTGGAAAACCTCTCTCCAAACCTCTCTCCTGCAAGGAGAGAGGCTTTGAATTCTCCCTCTTCCCTTTTAGGGAAGGGGGCTGGGGGGTTAGGTTTTGCGTTGGTTTTTCCACATGATGTGAAAAGTCAGATTGATTGTCCATAGAGCACCTCCTATAACGAAAAGCAAACGTTATCAAGGACACTCACGGCTTAAAACAAGCTGTCCTGAAGGAAGTTGATACACATTTTGAGCTTCCACAATCGGCGAAGCTTTTTGCCAAGCACGACGAGTAGAGTTTCCTGATGCGGAAGCATTTGATATTGTACGCACACTGCCAGTCGCATACTGGGACATCACAGCGTCTCCGGGACGAAACGGCAAGCCACCAGAACCTGTGATCATGAAACTCCCCTGTTGCTTTTGATTACGGCGTGCAATACAGCTACTGGCAATCAAGCTGCTAGTGTCGATCAGGTTTTGAGGTAACTCAATAAAGCTATTTTGAACCAAGCTAGTTTCAGGTAAGGTGATGATGCCGGAGGACAAATCACCAGTGGCATTGAGATCAACGCGGTTGTTACCATCTAGGGTGAGGCGATCTGCACCAGAAAGAATAGGTTGATAGTTTTGACCGAAGAAAGCGGGGGTGTTAAGGGTGATGTTACCGCCTCTTCCATCTCGGGCAAATGCAAGGATATCGCTGTCATTGAGGGCGATGATGGAGTTAGCATTGAGGTTGATGTTACCACCGCCACCTACGCCACTGAAGACGTTGGTCGTAATGTCGCTATCACCAAACAGGCGGATGTCCTTTGCTGTAATGGTGATGGCACCTCCGGAAGAGCGGTCTGCAGTAGTGATGATATCACCGTTAGTAGCCCTTAAGAGTCTGTCAACATTAATAGTGATGTTGCCTGCATTTCCCTGACTGCGCCCCTGGGCAGTAACTTGTGCCCCATCCTGAATCAGCAACTCAGTGGTATTAATCGTCAAATCACCTGCATCCCCTGTTGAGTTCCGTGCGCCAGCAATCAAGCCACTGGGAGTCCCATCAACAGCGCTTGTACCAATGATTTGCACATCTTGGGCATCAACTCTCAAAGAACCCCCCTTGCCCGCACCAAAAGTGGCAGTAAGTACCTGTGCCCCATCTCGCACTAGCAAGGTATTAGTTCTGACCGTAAGATCACCCGCATCCCCTGTTGGCTCTTCTCGATCTGGTTGTGCAGAAGCAGCCAACTTACTGACACTCCCATCATCAGCGCTTTCACCAATGACTTGCACATCTTGGGCATCAATGCTCACAGAACCCCCCTTGCCCGCACCAAATGTTGTAGCATCTACCTGTGCCCCATCTCGCACTAGCAAGGTATTAGTTCTGACCGTAAGATCACCCGCATCCCCTGTTGAGTTTGGCAGTGCGGAAGTAATTAAGGCACTGGCAGTCCCATCAACAGCGCTTGTACCAATGATTTGTACATCTTGGGCATCAACGCTCACAGAACCCCCCTTGCCCGCACCATATGTAGAACCAAATACCGCTGCCCCATCTTGCACTAGCAAGGTATTCGTTTTAATCGTTAAATTACCTGCATCCCCTGTTGAGTTTGGATTTGCGGAAGCAAACAAGCCACTGCTAAACTGACCATCGGCGCTTGTACCAATCAGTTGCACATCTTGGGCATCAACCCTCAAAGAACCTCCCTTGCCCGCACCAAATGTTGTAGTTTGTACCTGTGCCCCATCTCGTACTAGCAAGGTATTAGTTCTGAGCGTAAGATCACCCCCATCCCCTGTTGAGTTTCCATCTGCGGTAGCAGCCAAGGCACTGAGAAACTGACCATCCGACCTTTCACCAATGATTTGCACATCTTGGGCATCAACACTCAAAGAACCCCCCTTGCCCGCACCAAATGTAAAACTACCTACCTGTGCCCCACCCTCAAGCCGCAAGGTGTTAGCACTGATATTGACATCGCCTCCCTGTCCTTTTGCTCCTTCTAGCACCTGATTAGCAATCGCACTCTCATTGTTAAGGTTTATTGCGACCGTGGCATTAACCGCAATATTTCCCGCCTTACTATTATTAGAACCCAGTCCATTCTCTATGCCTGCATACAGGCGACTCACTCCCGTCATCTCTAAATTCCGGGCATTAACTGCGATACTACCACTATCACTAGCAAATACATTGACTTGCGCGCCATTGCTAAGGGAAACATCGCTTCTTTCTACACTATTCGGGAAACTCAAACTCAGATTATTACCATCCCCATTCAACCCAACTGTTCCCCCATTAGCTAACCCACCTAACTCGATTCGTCCACCAAAAGCATTCAACCCTCCACCATTCATGCTAATGTTGCCGCCTACTAGCAGCAAACTCCGACCATCCTGAACACGTAGACCAAATGCATCCGCTCCAGCCTGAGTAGATCCTGCCGGTGCAGTTGAGTTATTTTGAATTGGGGCAGCCGCAATTTGATTGAACAGTAAAGCCGAAGGATTGATTGTTAGCAAGGGTGAGGGGACTCCGGGATTCGAGGCACTGAAAAATCCCAGATTGCCAAACCCTATAGCATTGGCTGTAGTCGCCACAAACGAACCATCAATATCCAATTGCGCATTCTGACCAAATAAAATTCCATTGGGATTGAGCAAAAACAAGTTGGCATTACCTAATACACCAAGCCTCCCCAGAATCTCGGAGCGACTAGTCCCTGTGACGCGAGTGAGAATGTTCTTAATTCCCT